>CAMIVJ010000407.1 GCA_946401765.1 uncultured bacterium
CGCCCCCCTAGGGGGGCGGCCGCCGGTGTGGAGGGCAAAAGCGGAAAGAATGGGGTAAAATACGCCCCATGAAAATGCAATTATCGAAGAGGTTGGGTGTCGCCCACGTGCGCGACACGGTCATGCAACTAGTAGCGGGCGAAATCGAGTTCGCGCAGGCGATGGCCGAGCTGCAGGTCGGCAAGACCCGGCTGTACGAGCTCAAGGCCTCGTTCCTTGCCGCGCGCGCGGCGGGAGCGGCGGACTCGTGGGTCCCCGGGACTTCCGGCGGGGACCATGCTGCGCCCTGGCCCGAGGAGGAGCAGCGCTTTCTCCGTCGCGTGCTCAGTCCCTGCGGCGATACGAAGCGGTACTCGTACGCCTTCGCGGCAAGCGAGCTGGGCAGGCTGTTCGGGCATTCGGTCGACCGCGGCCAGGTGCGCCACTGGGCCATCGACCACGGCATCAAGATCGCCGTTCCGAAGCCGCGCCCGCCAGCCCACGTCAGGCGGTGGCAGCGAAGGTCGGTCGGCGAGCTGTGGCAGCTCGACGCGACGCCGGACCGGTTCCTCGGCGGAGACGGGCCCGTGTACCAGCTCCTGGACATGCTCGACGACTGCAGCCGCGTGCAGGTCGGATGCCGCCTCTACGCACGCGAGTGCGTCCCCTCGTACCTGGACATGTTCTACGGGGCCTTCTCCCGCTACGGGCTGCCTCTCGAGATATACGTGGACAAGGCCGGGTTCTTCAGGGGCGAGAACGGCGAGCTCACGCAGCTCGGCAGGCGGCTGAAGTTCTTCGACATATCGTTCGTGTTCGCGAACTCGCCGGAGTCCAAGGGGAAGATCGAGCGCGTGCACCTCGTCTGGCAGGACCGCCTCCCCGCCTACTTCGGGCGCGAGGGGATCGGCCCCGACACGCCGCTCCAGACGCTCAACGAGCATGTCGCCAGCCTCGTCGACCACCGCAACGGCTTCGAGGTGCACCGCGAGATCGGCATGACCCCGGACGCGGCGTGGGACATGGCGGTCCGCGAGGGGCGCTGCAAGCTCAGGCCGGTTCCGCAGGACGGGTGGTGGGAGCTCGTCTGGTCCGAATGGTCGCGCGCGACGGTCGGGCTGCGAGGGCGCGTGCCGCTCGACGGGCGGTTCTGCCCGACGGAATGCGCCAGCGGCACGAGGGTGTGGCTTTGCCGGCACATAGACGGCACGGCGTCCGTCGTGCTCAACAAGCCAGAGCACGGAGTGCGCCCGGTCATCCTCTTCAGCAACAACCCGAGGGTTCGCAGGTCGTGACGTTGTGATTGCGCGTTGTGAACAGGCGGCCGTCATGCCGCCTGTTTGCAACGCGCGACCATGTCTAGTGCCGCATGGGTTGTGAACGGCCATCCGGACGGCCAGCGCGTCTCAAAGCGCTGGCTGGCCGGCCGGATGGCTGTTTGCAACCCGCCTTCAGCAAAGATACACAATCACACATAACTGCAAATTCGCAAATCCAGAAATGGCGCAGGACTTTCCGCTTTTGCTCTCCACAAAAATTCCGCTTTTGAAATCCACGCGACACCCAAAAATTTGCACTTGCAACGGACGATTGCATTTAGTATCATATTCCCGATAGAGAAAAAAAGAGAGAGGCAATTCAAATGAGAATAACTGTTTTTGCGCTATCTTCCATTGCCGCCGCGCTGCTTTCACCCGCAGCAGAAACCACCGTTCCCGTAGACGGCGTGCGAGTGGGCTTCACCCTCGGTCTTGGCGAATGGCGTCCCGCGAAAAAAGCGAAATCGTCGGGAGGAACAGGCTCCGAGCGTGCGTTCGTGCCGACCGTCTCCGTGCCGCACGGCCAAATGAAATCGCTTTCGGTATCCACCAATGGCAACGTGGTAACCGCCGTGTGGAAAGGCCACCCGCTCTGCGGAGACAGCTTCACCGTGACGGCGAAATTGACGCTGCGTCCGGGTGGAGGATTCGAATACACGTCGTTCGACTACTCCGGCAACGAAAGCGAAAAGTACATACAATGGATCGTGTTCCCGGAGGTGGTCGTTCCGCGCACGGAGAATACGGCGGTTTTCTGTCCGCGCTTCGCAGGCGACATCTCGCGTCCCAATTGGAAGAAAATGCACCGGGGGCAAATCGTCACCGACTCCGGCCCCGAGTTCCTCGTGTTCAACTGCATGGCGGCGCTGGAGGAGGGGGGCGTGTCGCACTTCCTCGACCAGCGAGGCGATGCACGTATGTACTGTACGAAAATGCAGTCCACCATCGGAAGCGCTCCCAACACGCTCGTGCTGCGCAACCTCTGCCGCCAGCCTGTCACGGAAAAGACGGCCAAAGCGGGCGCACTGCCGTTTTCCGGCGTCTGCGCGCCGTATCGCGGCGGCTGGTACGAGGCGGCAAAGATGCACCGCGAATGGATGGAGACGACGCCGTGGTTCAAGAGAGCCGCCGCGCGCAACTTCTCCAAACTGCGCGAGATCGACCTCTGGATGTGGAGCCGCGGGAACATAGCCGTATCCGAGCCGCCCGTACACTGGTTCATGAAGGAGACAGGCCTAAAGGTAGGCCTCGCCTGGTATTGGTGGCACAACGTTCCGTACGACACTGAATATCCGTTTTTCTGGCCGCCGCGCGACGGCGAAGCCGCGTTCCGCGCCGCCGTCAAACGCATGAAGGATCGCGGCGCGTTCGTGCAAGTCTACACGAACGGGATGGTGTGGGACGAAGACGACCCACGCTGGGCAGATGGAGGACTCGAAAGCGCGGTCGTGCGCGACACGGGCAGAATCTTCGCTCACATATACAATCCATTCACAAAACACAGCCTGGCGAATGCCTGCGGCGAGGCGCCGAAGTTCCAGCGCAAGATGCGCGACCTTGAGCACAAGCTGGCATCGACGGGCCTGGACGGCGTATACATAGACATGATCAGTTGCGCCGCGCACCACGCCTGTTTCAACCCGCGCCACAGGCACGCGCCCGGCGATTCGCGCGCGCTCGTGGAAGGATACCGCCGCTACGTGGACGAAGTCCATGCGGACAATCCCGGCTTCCTGCTCTCCTCCGAAGCGACTAGCGAGACGTATCTGGACAAATTCGAATCGTTCATCATGCTCTACTCCAGCTGGGAGCGAAATGGACTCGGCGTAATGCCGCTGAGCGAGCCTGTCCCCGCCGTCACCGTGATATACCGCGGCGCTTGTGCAATCTTCGGCTCATTCGCCACGCCCGGCGGCATTCCGGGCTGGGATCCGCTGTGGGGAAAATGCACCGACCTGCC
>CAMIVJ010000408.1 GCA_946401765.1 uncultured bacterium
GCAGACGACGAAGTTGGGTTCGCTCAGGCGTTGCATTCCGGCCTGATAGACGCGGTTGTACTTGGCGGCCGTGGCCACGACGGCCTGGCCTTCGCGCACGGTCATGGAGGCGGGCTTTTCGGTGTAGACGTCCTTGCCGGCCTTCATGGCGGCGATCGATACGCCTGCGTGCCAGCGGTCGCCAGTGGCGGTGTGGATGACGTCGATGTCGGGGCGGGCGAGAAGCTCGCGCATATCGATGTACGTCTTGCAGTCCTTGTTGCCGTAGTGCTCGTCCACGATATTCTTCACCGCGTCGCGGCGCACCTTCCACACGTCGCAGATGGCGACGAACTGCACGTCCTTCTCGGGCAGCACCCAGCTGCGCATCACTCCCTGGCCGCGTCCGCCAAGTCCGATGCCAGCCACGACGATGCGGTTGGACGGCGCCACTGCGCCGTCGCGCCCCAGTGCCGATGCTGGCACCAGCCACGGCATTGCCGCGGCAACTCCCGCGCGCGCGATGAACGAACGGCGCGACACCCCCATGCCAACCATTGAAACGCCTTTGTTGCTCATTAAGACTCCTTTTGGTTTGGAAATTGGCAATAGATTTTACATAAATCGCCGCCAAATCGCAAAGGTTTTTTTGAGGTGTTCCCCGCCGCGGCCGATTTTATGGTATAATTCTCGTCTAGCGATGAAAGGCGAGGCTCAAAGATGCGCCGGCGGAGGCGCGCGCGGTGGTTCCGCGCTTGTGATGGTGATCTGGACGATCGCCATCATCTCCGCCATGGTCGTGAGCTTTGCGGTGGAGGCGAAGCTGCAGACCGCGGCCAATGTGTACATGCGCGAGCGAGTGCACATGGACCATCTGGTGGACGCCGGGCGCGTGCTTGCGGAGATGGTGATCGCCAAGCATCAGAGCGTGGTCGACTACTCCGAGGACGAGAACCTAGACGAGCTTCTCGAGACCGACCGCTGGATACAGGAGAAGCGCCAGCTCAAGCAGACCGGCTCCACCACGACGATCGGCCCCATCGTGGTCGACGAGCGCACAACAGCCTCTTCCGGCCTCTCAAGCTCAAGCCTTGCCGCTTCGCCCGACGACGAACTCGCCAACCGCGGCACCGTCACCGTCCAGATCGAGAGCGTTGGCGGCGGCGAAGGCGGTGGCCCCAAGTTCAACATCAACAACCTCTATCCAAAGGGCAACCCCCACTACGCCGAGATATGGGAGAACATCCTCTACTGGGCCGGCGTGCCTGAGGATGACCACGCCTACTTCATCAACGCCTGGATCGACTGGCGCGACGACGACGACGTGAAGATGGGCGACTACGGCGACAACCGCAAGGACGGCGGCGAGAAGGAGTACTACGAGGACCTCTGCGAAGAGAACGAGGAGGAGGTGTACAAGCCCAGGAACGGCCCCATCCCAGACCTGAAGGAGCTCGCGAAGATAGGTCCGTTCCGCCAGCACCCCGGCCTGCTGACGGGAGGGGTGTACAATCCCGAGGACAAGGAGGATGACCAGATCGTCGTCTCGAACATCACCGAGGTTCTCACCGTCTTCGGCGGCGACAAGATCAACGTCAACCTCGCCTCGAAGGACGTCCTGATGTGCATCCCCGGCATCCGCTCCACCGACGACCCGGAGGACGCGGAGGACGCCGACCTCATCTCGCAGGCGATAATCGACTGGCGCGGCGGCCTCGACAAGGACGGCAACCAGGTGGACCTCGAGGAGGAGGAGACGGGCACGCTCATCAAGAGCTGGAGCAAGCTTCAGGAAATAACCTCCGATGAAATCGGCAAGGAGGCGCAGGAGTACATAGGCTTCACCGGCGGCCAGGGCGATGGCGCTCTATACCGCATCACGATCACGGCGCAGTCCGTGGGCATGACCCACGTGGTGAAGGCGAAGATGACGATCCGCGAGTCGAAGCCGGTGTATCTCGAATGGTCCGAGGACCCGTAGGAAAGAAAGGCTAAGGTGAACAAATGAGAATCTCGGGAACAACGGGAACCGCGCTGCTGTTCGTGGCTCTGGCCGCGGTCGGCGCGGGCGCGTACTTCTTAAAGACGGCCCAGGAGAACCGCCGCCTAGAGCTGCAGGCCAAGACGAAACAGGCCCAGCAGAAGACTAAAGAGGCCGACGCCAAGGCGAAGGAGGCCGCAGCGCGCGAGGAGGACGCAAAGGCCCGCCAGCGCGACAGCGAGCGCAAGATAAAGGAGGCTGAGGCCGCGAAGGCGGCGACCGACCTCGCGGCAAAGCGCCAGGAGACCGAGAGCGAGCTGGCCAAGGCCGAGGCCGACAAGGCCGCCGCCGCCAAGGCCGAGGCCGAGAAGGCCGCCTCTGACGCAGCCGCCGCCAAGGCCGAGGCCGAGAAGGCCGCTTCCGACGCCGCGCGCGCCGCAAGCGAGAAGAAGGCCGAGGCCGAAGGGCTCGCGCTGAAGCGCGCCGAGGCTGAACGCGCAAAGGCCCAGGCCGAGCTCGCCCGCACTGAGGCCGCCAAGAAGATAGCCGAGGCCGCGCTCGCCAAGAGCGAGAACGAGGCCAAGGCGGCCGAGGCGAACGCCGCCGCCGAGCGAGACAGAAAGCTGCGCATGTACCGCCGCGCAGAGACGAGCCGAGCCGAGATGCTCGCCCTGCAGCGCGCCGAGCGCCTGCTCGCCCTGGACGAGAGCGGCGCGCTCACGGCTGCAGACCTCGAGAATGCGTCCTCCGAATCCGGCGACCCCAGGTCGCAGCAGGACGGCGCCACGAACGCCGTCGTGAAGGTGGACTGGCCTGATGCAGTGCCGGCCGCGTCGTCCACCGATTCCGCGGCCGCCAAGGCCGACAAGAAGATGTCCGAGGCCGCAGTCGCCGAGAACAACCGCCGCGCCCGCGAGTACATCGCCACTTTCGGCGCCCTTGCCGACCGCGCCGCCGCGGAGGGCCGCCTGGCCGATGCCGCCTACTACCGCCGCACGCTCACCTCCCTCGTGCCTAAATACGAGGACGTCTATGCCGAGCTCATAGACGAGGCGCGCAAGGCGGGCGGACGGGAGAAGGACGAGGAGCGCTACGTGAAGGAGCTGATGGCGATCGTTCCCGAATGGCGTCGCGTCGCCGTGTGCGAGAGCCTGCTCCAGCGCGACGAGGACTATTTCAGCCGTGCGCTCGCCGGCCGCATGGCGCGCGACGAGTACGTGAAGGTGTTCCGCAAGCTCTACGACAAGGCCATGCGCGACAAGGGCGAGCGCGACGAGCGCCGCGAGAAGATGGCCC
>CAMIVJ010000409.1 GCA_946401765.1 uncultured bacterium
GAGAACAAGACGGAGAAGTCCGTTTCCGGCGAACTCGAGGTGTGGATGAACGACGATTGGGACGTGGTAGGTCCGCAGGGCCCCCTCACGCTTGCGCCCGGCGAGAAGAAGGAGCTCGCCTACACGGGCACGGCGCGTCCGCGCGCTCTCAACGCGCTCTATCCGGTCCATGCGCGCTTCACGCCTGCGGGCGCGAAGAAGGAGGACGCGCCGCACCCGATCGCGGTTTTCATGTATAATAATCCTAACGCGCCGCGTCCCGTGCGCAAGGTGGCCACGCCGAAGCTTGGTCCAGGCGCGTTCAGCCTCGACGCAGGCTTCGCGCGCTCGACGTTCATCGAGGTGAAGGGGAAGGTCATGGCCGTCGATACGGACGGCGCGCCGAAGGAATGGGGCGCCCACATGACGAAGGGACGTCCCTCGCCACGTGGAGTCGCGAAGAACGGCTTCGACACGCATCCGCCCTACAAGAAGGGCGCAGGGTTCATCTGGAGCGACTTCCCGCTTGACCTCCCTGCGGTCACGCCGCTCGCGTTCTCGTGTTCCAACTTTCTCGTGGACCACCATGACGCGCCGCCTTCCGATGGCGCGGAGTACAAGGTGTTCGTGGTGGAGGAAGGGCATGCGCCGCAGCTCGTCTGCTCGCAGATCGTGAAGGACATCCTCACGTGGCGCGACATGAGGGGAAACCTCTCGCCGTGGGCCGGAAAGAAAATCACGCTCAGGCTCTGGACGGGTCCGGGACCTAAGATGGATACGTGCTGCGACGGCGGCGGATGGGGCGACGTGAAGCTGCTGGTGGGTAAGCAGCCGAAGGTGCCGGACGAGGCAGACTGGAAGGCCCGCTGCGCGGCGGCGCTCGCAGCGGCGAAGACGGCGCGCGCATCCGGAACGGACGCGTCTGCGGGACGCTGGCGCCTGGACGCAGGCGACGTGGTGTACGGCGCGGGCGTGGCGTATGGAGAGCGCGGCCTCATCGACGGCGCGCTCGCGTTCACGGACGGCGAACGCTCGGTGGTTTTCCGCGGCTTCACCGCGCGGGTTGAGACGGGCGACGGTTCCGCACCGCCAGAGGCAAAGGCGTCCATACGCGAGGAGAGGGGCACGCTGCGAATCTCCTGGTCGATCCCTGGCGCGAAGCGCGACTCGGCCGGGTTCCCGCGCATCGCGGATCTTGCCGTGGGACCCGCCTCCGAGACGCCGCATCGCGTGTACATGGGCTTCGGCAACGTCGTGGAGGGCCCGAAGAGGTTCTCGCTTCACGCGAACGGGTTCGGACTTTCCACGCGCCACGTGGGCGCGGACTACGCGAACGGCCTTTCGGTGGTGCAGGCCGTGGACGTGGTGCAGGATTCCGTTTCCTGCGATGGCAAGAGGAACCTCTTCTCCCTACACGCGCACCATGATGCGACGTTTACGTTCGTTCCCTCGTCGAAGGGCGCGTTCGAGGCAGGGCGCCGCTTCCGCGCCGTCGCGGGTTACAAGGCGAGTCCAGGACGCGCTGCGCTTGGCTCGCGCATGTGCCTCGACCAGTGGAGCGGCGACTACGCGAAGGCGGCGGAAGACATTGCGAAGGCCGCCAAGTACGGGTTGAACGACTCGATCTTCGTGAAGCACGACTGGCAGCGCTGGGGCTACGACTACCGCCTGCCCGAGATTTATCCGCCTCGCGGCGATCAAGAAGCGTTTGGCGCGATGCGCAATGCCTGCCGCGCTGCGGGGATGCTCTTCTGCCCGCACGACAACTACACGGACATCTATCCAGACTGCGACCGCTACTCGTACGACCTCACGGTGTTCAACCTTGACGGCACCCCGCAGCTTGCGTGGTTCAACGCCGGGCGCCATGCGCGTTCCTACCGCTGGGCACCGCATGCGTTTCATCCGTGGTGCCTCCGCAATGCCAAGCTGCTGAAGAAGGGCTACGATCCCGATGCGATCTTCATCGACGTGTTCACGGCGCATGGTCCGTTCGACTATCTCGACCGCGAGGGACGCTTCCACTCGAAGAACGAAACCTCGGCGAGCTGGGGACGCGGATTCGAGCTGTACCGCGAGGGATTTCGGCGTCCGGACGCCGTGTGCGTGAGCGAGGCAGGGCAGGACCACCTCGTTGGCATTGCGGACACCGGACAGAGCGACCACTTCGGCGCTCCGAAGCTGCTTGGCCGGGCGAACTTCGCCGACAGCGAGCGCACGCCGTGGCATGACATCGCCACGCACGGCTACTACGTGCTCTTCGCGGGCGGACTTGGCGGACGCTACCAGGAGGAGGCTGGCTGGCACAAGGGCGGCGACGCTGAACTCCACGGCTACGGTTCCGACGACTATTTATCCAACTGCATCATCGGCGGGCGCAACCCGATGTGCGATGGGCCGTTCTCGCGCAACGCGGTGAAGACGTACTGGCTCCAGCACGACGCATGCGCGGAGCTCGGGCGCGCCGAGTTCCTCGACTTGAAGTATGAGGGCAGCATCCACCGCCAGCATTCGTTCTTCTCCGACGGCGGGGAGGTGTGGGTGAACCGCCAGACGAACGCGACGTGGCGCCTGCCGAACGGCATCGTGCTGCCGCCATACGGCTACTACGCGCGCACGCGCAGCACAGTGAGCGGCGTGGTGGAGAAGGACGGCGTGCGTTACGCTTTCGCGAAGTCGCCGAAGGGCATCTTCATTGACGCGCGCAAGCCGTCCGTGAGCCGCGCCTATGGTGGTATCACGTATCCGCTGCGCGCCGAGGTCGTTGCGCCCGATCGGCTGCGGCTCCACGTGTCGTGGGAGATGACTCGTCCTGCGCCTGAATACCAGCCGTTCGTGCACATCTGCGACGAGAGCGAGGAGCACGAGGGCATCGTGTTCCAGTGTGACATGGCACGCGCGAAGGAAGTGTTCGCGAAGGCAGGCAAATGCGAGACGTTCATCGATCTGGTCGTGCCGTCCGAAACGGCAGCAGGCACCTACCGGGTGCGCTACGGCGCGTGGAATCCGAAGGGTGGCCCCCGCCTTTCGCTTGGCGGCGCGCCGACGGATGGCCGCCGCCGCATCGAGGGCGGCATGATCGAGGTGGCGCGCTCGGGCGGCAAGATATCCGGCGTCACGTGGAAGCCAGAGGGTCCGTCGGACGAGGCGACGGCGCGCGACAGACTGCTTGGTGTGAACCGCGCGGGGCGTGAGGTGCAGTTCGGCGGCGTGAAGACAGACGGTTCGTTCCGCTTTGCGGACTGGACGATCACGCCGCT
>CAMIVJ010000410.1 GCA_946401765.1 uncultured bacterium
GTTGCCGTTGCCGGCGTTTGCGAGCTTTTTCATCATGGCGTCCTGGTAGTTGCCGCGTCCAACGCCCAGCACAGTCAGGAACACGCCGGTCTCGCGTTTAGCGGCGATGAAGCGCTCCAGCTCGGTGGGGTTGCTTATGCCCACGTTGAAGTCGCCGTCCGTGATCAGCACCACGCGGTTGTTCTTCTTGCTGGAGTAGTTCTTCATCGCCTCATTGTATGCGAGCTGCAGTCCTTCGCCGCCCGACGTGGCGCCGTCGGCATGCAGGCTTTCCAGCACCTGGAGGATTCGCGTCTTGTCCGCGCCGGACGTCGCTGGCAGCTCCACCTGCACACCGTTCGCGTAGGAGACGATCGCCACGGAATCCTCCGGCCTCAGCTGGTCCGTAAGGAGCTTCAGCGACTGAATGAGTATCGCGAACCCGCCATTGTAGCTCATCGAACCGGACTTGTCGATCAGGAACACGAGGTTGCACGGAGGAATGGACTCCTTCGGGACGCGCTTCGCCTGCACGCCCACACGCAGCAGCTTGTGCGCCGTGTTCCACGGGCACGCCCCAAGCTCACACGCCACCGCCACAGGCACTTCTCCAGTTGGCTCCGAGTAGTCGTAGGAGAAGTAGTTCACGTATTCCTCGATGCGCACGGAGTCCTTCGGCGGCAAGCGCCTGAACTCCGTCAGATAGCGGCGCATCGTCGTGTAACTCGCGGTGTCAACGTCTAGCCCGAATGTGGAAAGCGGGTTTGTCTTGACTTCGAGAAATTCATTTTCCCTGACGGCGGCATAGCGCTCCGTTCCTGCTGCGTCCGCAAGCGGTGCATGGCTTTTCTGCTCGATTCTGCGGTCTTCTAATGGCCCACCACTGAGGTATTTTCCGCCGGCGCCTGTGTTTCTTGATGCTCCCATTTTTGATTTCATCAAGACGGCGGACCTGATGTTCAGCATCGCGTCAACCTCGGCGGTTTTCACGGTTTGAGCAGCGCCCCGCATGGCGGCGGGGAGAGCGCCGCTGTCGTACAAAGGTGCTTCGATTTCTTCCGGTGGGGGTTCTGGCATTTCGCAATGCGTAACAGTGCAGTCGACTGGAACGGTGTAGAAATGCCGTTGAGAGTCTTTTGTGAACATGACAGGCAGACCGATCAGCAGCAGAAGCGACGCGGCGAGAGCGGGAGCCCAATAAATCCACATCGGGCGGCGGGGCGTGGCAGGTCTGGGAGGGGCCTTCAGGCGGAAGACGCGTTCGTATTCGCGGCGCGGGTCGTCTGCCGCCTTTATGGGCAGGCCAGTGCATGACGCAAGGCCTTCGGGAAGGGGGGTGCCCTGGGCGGCGTCGAATGCGGCCCTCGCGTCGGCAAGGTCTTCGGGTGGAATGGCGTCGACCATCCAGCTGCGGGATACGGTTTCAAGTGGGAGGTCGAGCACGTTCCACATCTGGTAGACGCGTTCGCCTATGAGAATTTCGCGGTCGGAGGCGGGAACTGTGAAGGGCGAAACCGGGGCCACATGCCAGCCCCTTGGCGAAGATGCGTCGAGCAGGAGTCCAGTGACGGGTTCCGGGAAGTCGGCGAAGATGCGCACCTCGCCGCATGCGACGGGCAGGTCGAAATCCGCCGGAGAATCGGCATGCGCCTTGTCCGATGGCGTGCGCGGCGATGTGGTTTCGCGCGTGCGGTGCATCTGCCATTCGCTGAGGAATACGGAGAGAAAACGGTCCTGGTATGTGCGAGTGTTCGTCATTGTGCGCCTCACTTTCCAAGTGCCTTGAGGGTTTCAGGGGCGATTGCCGATTCGCAGGCTGCGAGAAGGGACTTCGCCGCGAGCGGGTCGTTCATTGCGATGCCTTTTCCCGAAAGGAATGTCGCTATTTTCTTCATGCACGTCTCCTTTAATGCGTAGGCCCGCGATTTTCCAACTTTCAGCTGCGCCAGCGCCTCTGGCGCGGTCATTGGCACGTCGTGGGCCGTCATATAGCACAGGAGCGCGACATTGCGTTTTTCCACTTTCATTTCGGCGGCGACTGAGGCGAGCATTTCGTGCGAGAGGGCGTAGAGAACGGCGCGGTCGAGCGAGGCGCCCGGGTGCCATGTGGCGGCGCCGCCAGTCTCGCGCACGTCGTCCGCTTCGGCGGCACGTTCCCAGACGACGTGCCGTCTGCCGTCTGTGTCGCGCACAGATCGCGGCTTCCATCCCTTGGCGGTGGCGAGCCAGTCGCGCACGATGTCATGGATGCGTCCGCTGCTCGAGCCGAAGAGCGTGCCGCACACGAATTCGTCCAGAGGACGCTCCTCCATTTCCATCCGGTGGCGGAAGTAGAGTTTGAGAGGCTTGGGCTTCGAGCGCGAGCCGGTGAGCATGAAGTAGGCGTCGAAGTGCAGCACGGGGTCTATCCCCTCTACGTCCGCGCGCGCAAAGCCGAAACGCGCGAGCTGCGCGTACATTGCCGACGCAATCTGCGCGCGCAGTGCTGCCGCCGTGGCGCAGCCGTCAACAAAGCACACGTCGAACCACTCGCGCCAGGCGTCGTCGCCCGCGTAGAGGTCCTGCCGGCCGGACGCGCCGGCCGTTCTCAGTTGTCTTTCAAGTTCTGTCGATTCCATGTTGTCCTCCACTGGGACAGGAGCCGCCGCGCCTCTTTTTCCACCGCTGCGGAATTTTTTTTCTCATTTCGCCAGAGAGCATATCAAATCTTCCGTTCCATTTCAAGTAACCGGTCATTCAACCATCAGCCCAAAAATGCATGCAAAATGTATTTCCCATCGGGGACACTCCCCGTGGAGTCGAAACCCCGAAACCCCGAAACCTCGAAACCTCGAAACCCAGAAACTAGAAACAAGAAACTAGAAACTAGAAACTAGAAACCAGAAACCCCGAAACTTTCAAACTTTCACACCCGCTGAAGGGCCATTCTTCATCATGGCATTTACTGCGAGGGGAATGTTTGGTAAAATATTGTTCACGCGTTTTTACGAAAGGAACGAAGAGCATGGCTATAAAGCAGACATCAATAAGCTACTACGGCCTCAACTACGTCGAGCACGCCGAGACTGACTTCAAGGAGATGAAGGCGCATGGCGTCACGCAGGTGATTCTTGCGGTCACCGAGTTCGACTTCGACTTCTGGCGGCCGAACATTCCGAAGATCGTCGACAAGGCGCACGAGCTGGGCCTTCGCGTCCTGATCGACCCGTGGGGCAACGGCAAGTACTTCGGCGGCGAGCAGGTGTCGAAGTT
>CAMIVJ010000411.1 GCA_946401765.1 uncultured bacterium
TAATCTAAAACGATGTAATCATATCAAATTTCTTGTGAAAACAGATAAGAAGTGCGGGCGAGTTAGCCCGCACACCTCTTCAAAGTTGTTTTTACCAGTTGTTCTGGTTGTTTCCAATCTCAAAACGCATGGGTAAAAAACGCCCGACGACACAGCACTCTGAACTTTGAACTTCGAACTCTAAACTTTGAACTCCATTAAGGCCGAGGCGGCCTTGCCGCATCATGCACATGCGGTTTTGCAATTACCACACTGGAGAATAAGGCAGAAAATGAAACGGCATTCTTTCTCTGCACCCCTGCATCTCTGCGTTAGGAAATACTTGTGTTCACAGAGTTTTAAGTTCAATTGGCAATTGGAATTGGCAATGGCAACACTTCCACATTGGCAACATTCACATCCCTGGACCAGTTAACATGAGCACGCCATTTGTCACGACTGATCTGGGCCTCACGGCGCTGCGGTCCGAAGCGGCAGGAGTGCCGCTTCCCCGAAATGCCAAAGCGGCCAACGCCAACACCGCAAGGAGCGCGCACACGACGAGGAGATATCGCACAAGATGACGATGGCGAATCGCTCTGACGAAATTAGCTACGGAAGAATACCGCTGCGCGGGAATCGCCGCAGTGGCCCGGCGGACAATCCGCGCCCACGCCCCAGACGGTCTGCCGCCAAAGCACTCGTTGGCCAGCATGCCAAGCGCATAGACGTCCACCAACGGCGTGATCTCGCCGCCGTTCAGCTGCTCTGGCGCGGCATAGCGCGGCGTTCCCACGGCAACGGCCCTGCCATCGACGACGGAAAGAGTACCGCCGGTTGACCCGGCGGGGACAGTCCCCGTATCCTTGAGAAGTCCCAGATCAGTCAGAACCGGCATGCGGTCACGCGGGACACGTGACCCTACCAGCACGTGCGATCCTACTACACGCCAAAGGATGTTGCCGGGCTTTATGTCGCGGTGGACAAGTCCAAGCGCGTGCAGATGGCCAACACCATCCGCCACGCCCAGCAGAAACTCTGCCACATCCCCGTCACGTGAAGGCAGATCACACGACTCCAGCAGCTCCATCGCGTACCATGGGCGTCCGTTCCATTCTCCCGAACCTAGAAAACGGGGGAAGGCGGGATGCGAATTCTGGACTAAAAACCTGGTTTCGCGGAGAAAGCGGGCGCGCGCCGCAGCGTCGTGCGATGCGTTCTCGCCCGTTCGGGGAACATACACCTTGAGAGCAGCCGCAACGTCCAAGGCGTCGTTCACCACGCGATACACTTCGCCGCATCCGCCCTTCCCAAGAAACGCCGTGACGCGCCAGTCACCGAACATCTCGCCGTCGGAAACCGACGCGCCGGTCGGCATCCGTCCATGCGCGGCAAGGAAGTCTTCTATCTCATTCGCGCCGATGCTCATTCCCCGTCCACCTTTTCAAGAGCCGCCACCAGCGAACGCAGGCTGACCATCATGCGGGACCTGATCTGGTCAACCGCGTTGCGCTTCATGCCAAACGCCGCAGCCACCTCTTCCGGCTTCTCGCCGTTCACCGCCACACGCAGAAACACCTGCCGGGTCTGCTGCCTGATGGACTCGTTGCTCAGGAGCTGCTGAAGCGCGATTTCAAGAATCGCTTCGCGCCAGGACGACTCGTCGTCGGCCATCATGCCGGACGGCGGTCGCGGGGCGACCGCCCTACCGTCGCGGTCACGCGGGACGCGTGACCCTACCGCCTCGACAATCTCCGTCTGCCGCTTTTCCCTGTGGAGATGACGAAGCGCCTTGTTGCGGAGGATGCCGGTAAGGTAGTTGTGAAAATGCCCCTTCTCGTCCGGCACGTAGTGGTAGGATGGCAACGCCGCACACAGGGCGACGAGAGTTTCCTGGATTACGTCGTCCGCATCGATCGTAGGAAAACGCTCACGCAGAAAAGCCTCCATCATCGGACGATACCGCGCCACAAATTCGCTCCAGCGGGCGTGCTGCGAATCCTGCGCAATCTCACGAAGCAGCGTTGTCGATGTCGTGGGAATATGCATGGTGCGGAACGCCTAGAGCCTAGTGGCGGAGTGTCTAGTGGCGGAGAGCGCCTTCGCCTGTGACGACGTACTTGTAGGTGGTGAGTTCCTCGAGGCCCATCGGTCCGCGGGCGTGGAGCTTGTCGGTGGAGATGCCGATCTCGGCGCCCATGCCGAACTCGCCGCCGTCGGTGAAGCGAGTGGATGCGTTGTGATAGACGGCCGCGGAATCGACAAGGCGCAGGAAACGCGCCGCACGTGCCTCGTCGCGCGTGACGATGGCATCTGAATGGTGTGAACCGTACGCATTGATGTGGTTGATCGCCTCGTCAACATCCATGACGATGCCTACGTTGAGATCAAGCGAAAGGAACTCCCGGCCCCAGTCGACATCCTTCTCGTGCAGCGTAACGCCCTTCTCCTTCGCCCAGGCTTCGACCATGGGCATGAATGCGGAGGCGACGCGTGAGTTGACGAGCAGGCACTCGGCCGCATTGCATGTGCCGGGACGCTGCGTCTTGGCGTTGTCGACGATGCTGAGGGCCATGTCAAGGTCCGCCCCTTCGTCCACATACACATGGCACACGCCCTTGTAGTGCTTGAGAACAGGCACGAGCGCGGCCTCGCACATCGCGCGGATCAGCCGCTCGCCGCCGCGGGGGATGGCGACATCCACATACTCCGGCATGCGCACGAGCGCGCGCACGCCCTCGTGGTCGGTGGTGCGCACAAGCTGCACGGCGTCGAGAAGCGCGAGCGGACGCTCCGTGCCGCACCAGCGGGCGAGCCCCTTCTGCACGGCATCGGCAAGCGCGACGTTCGAGCGAAGCGCCTCCTTGCCGCCGCGCAGAATGATGGCGTTGGACGTCTTGAAGCAGAGCGCGGCCGTATCCACGAACACGTTCGGACGCGACTCGAACACCACAGCCACAACGCCCAGAGGCTCGCGCACCTTGCGGATGTGGATGCCGCTAGGACGGTCCCGCTCTAGAAGCGTTTCGCCCACAGGATCAGGCAGCGCCACAACTGTGCGCAGACCCTCCACCATCGCCTCGAAGCGCGCGGGCGTGAGCGTAAGACGGTCCACAAGCGAAGGCGCAAGCCCGGCCGCCTTCGCCGCCGCCACGTCCTCCGCATTCGCCGCCTCTATCGCGGGCCTCGCCGCCTCAAGCGCCTCCGCCACCGCAAGCAGCGCGGCGTTCTTCGCCGCAGTGTC
>CAMIVJ010000412.1 GCA_946401765.1 uncultured bacterium
GGGTAGTGCGGGACCCGCCCGCGCGAGAGTAGGACGCCGCCGGCTCCTTTTTTTTATTTTGAAATTCAAACTCCAAACAACAAACGCATGAGCAAACTCTTGAACATGGTGATCGCCCAGTCGGGTGGTCCTTCAATGGTGATCAATGCTTCGCTTTGTGGAGCGGTTGCAGCTGCCAAGAGCAAGGCTGGTGCCGGAATAATCGGCAAAATCCTCGGCGCGCGTCACGGCATTCTCGGAATCCTGAACGGCGACTATGTCGATATGCGCAAGATCAGCGCCAAGAAAATGGATGCCATTGCACGCACTCCTTCTTCAGCTCTCGGCAGTTGTCGGCGTAAGCCTTCTGCGGAAGACTGCCGCGCCATATTCGAGAACTTCAAAAAGCTCAACGTCGGCTATTTCTTCTACATCGGCGGAAATGATTCTGCCGACGCCGCGCGCATTGTGGCGGAAGAGGCCGCGAAGGAAGGCTATCCGCTCGTCTGCTGGCATATTCCAAAGACGATCGACAATGATCTTCGTTCATGCGATCACACGCCTGGCTATGGTTCGGCGGCCCGCTTCGTCGCCTGTGCGCTGCGCGGCGACGACCTCGACAACCGCGCTCTCGGCGGCGTGAAGATCGATGTCATAATGGGCCGTGATGCGGGATTCCTCACTGCGGCTTCGGCGCTTGCGCGTCAGCGCGAGGATGACGGCCCGCACCTCATTTATCTTCCCGAAGTGCCTTTCAGCGAAATGAAGTTCGTCAAAGACGTAAAAGCCGCGATGAAGAAGTTCGGCCGCTGCGTGGTGGCGGTTTCCGAAGGGATTCGCGGCAAGGACGGCGTGCCGATCGGCGCGAAGCTAGGATCCGGCGAGAAGGATTCGCACGGAAATGTCCAGATGTCCGGCACAGGTGCTCTCGGCGATTCCCTTGCGAGGCTGCTTAAGGAAAAGGCCGATGTGAAGCGCGTCCGTGCCGACACCTTCGGATACCTTCAGCGTTCATTCCCCGGGATTGCGTCGGATGTCGACCGCGACGAGGCCTTTGGGGCTGGTTTCGTTGCTGTTGCGGCAGCGGTGAAAGAGGCGGTTTCCGGCACCACGATGACGGGTACCATTGCCATCACGCGCAAGAAGGGACGAAAGTACGGTGTGAATTACGAATGGCGTCCTATTGCCGACGCCGCGAAGTATGCGCGTAGCATGCCGCGCGAGTTCATTGCGAAGAACGGACATGACGTCACCCAGGCGTTCCTCGACTATGCGCGTCCGCTTGTGGGTGAACTGCCGCCCTGTGAAATAATCTGACGTTGCAGGGAGCGCCGCCATGCTGGTGGAGGCACATGCAAAGATCAATTTCACGCTTCAGGTTCTAGGGAAGCGTCCCGACGGCTACCATGACCTCCGTAGCATAGTGTTGCCTGTGCCGTTGCACGACGACGTGCATATTGACGAGGCGCGCGAGGTGATGGTGGCGTTCGATGCCGACTCGCCTTGCCTTGAATGCGATCTTGCCGAGCTGCCGCAGGAGAAGAATCTTGCTTGGAAGGCGGCCGATGCGTTGCGGCGCGCGACGGGATGTAACCGCGGTGCGGCGATCAGAATCGTGAAGCGGATACCATCAGGCGCTGGACTTGGCGGTGGTTCCGCCGACGCTGCGGCCGTGCTCAATGGGCTAAACGAAATGTGGGAATTGCATCTTCCGAAGAGCAGACTCTGCGAGATCGCGGCGGAAGTTGGCAGCGACGTGCCTGCTCTCACGCTTGGCGGCGCAGTGCTCATGGAAGGGCGCGGGGAACGGGTGACGCCGCTTGAGGAGTCTCCGATGGCGGATTATCCTGTACCGGACATGGGGCGTCTTGTTCTGCGTACGCCGCCCGTGTTTGTCTCCACTCCGGCCGTTTTCCGCGAATTCCGCGAAGGAGACTGCGGAAAGGGCGCAAACGACCTACAGCCTGCGGCTTGCCGCCTTCATTCCGAAATATCTGCGGCTCTCGCCGAACTGAAGGCAGAAGGATGCGAGGGCGTGGCGATGTCCGGCTCTGGCGCGGCAGTCTTCGGCTGGCGTCCTTGAGATGCCCAGATGCCCCACTTTTGCATAGCCATGCACCATGGAAAATGGTAGAATATTAACGTTGCAACCACAAAAGGAGTATAAGCAATGCAGATGAATCGCCGTACATTTCTTCAGAGTGCAGCAGCCGCAGGGTCCATCGCCGGACTTGCCGGGTGTATTTGCCCGTGCTGCAGCCGCGCAAAGACGCAGGTTGCCGTGCAGCTGTATTCCGTGCGCGGCCTGATGAATGACAAGGCTGGCTTCAAGAAGACGCTCAAGGATGTCAAGGATCTCGGCTATGCCGGCGTTGAGTTCGCCGGATACGGCGGCTACTCCGCAGCCGAGCTAAAGGCAATGCTTGACGACTTCGGCCTCCAGCGCGCCGGCACGCACATCGGCATGGATACTCTCATGCCTGCCAAGATTCAGGAGACAATCGACTTCAACCTCGCCTACGGCAACCGCTATCTCATGGTGCCGTGGATGAACTCGCCGCGCAACTGCAAGGACCGCAAGGGCTTCTGGAAGAAGCTCGCCGAAGATCTCTCCGTCGCAGCCGAGACCGCGAAGAAGAGCGGTTGCTACGTTGGCTACCACAACCACCAGCACGAGTTCCGCGACAAGATCGACGGTGTGGCTCCGTTCCAGATCGTATTCGACAACGCCTCGCCCCTCGTGTGCATGCAGGCCGACGTGGGCCACATGGTTTCCGCCGGAGAGGATCCCGTGGCGTGGTTCACGAAGTACGGCTCGCGCGCGCGCACAATGCACGCCAAGGAGGTGTATGGCGGCGACAGCGGCGCCACGGGCGTGCTCGGCCAGCCCGGCAAGGCGAAGGGTGTTGACTGGGCCTCGCTCTACAAGGCCACCGACGCCGTGAAGCTCGACTGGTACATCGTCGAGTGCGAAAGCAATCCCAACACGCTCGAGCACATCAAGGGCAGCTTTGAGTTCCTGCACAAGGCGGGTCGCTGCTGAGGCTTTTACACGAGAAAGGATACGCAAATATGAAGAACGCACTTTGGATTGCACTCGTGGCCGCAGGTGCGGCCGGAGGATTCCTTGCCGGCGGCGCGATGCGCAAGCCTGCGCCCCCTCCGCCTGCAGAGGAGAAGCCTGCCGCAGAGAAAAAGCCCGTGGTCAAGGATGACGC
>CAMIVJ010000413.1 GCA_946401765.1 uncultured bacterium
GCGCGTTCCGCCGCCGCGCGTTCCGCCGCCGCGCGTTCCGCCGCCGCGCGTTCCGAGAGCAGATAGCCTCCGCCATAGATTCCGGCGGGGTAGTTGTCGAGGCGGCGAATGAAGGCGGCGTCGGCGCGGCGCACCGTGAGCGGCGTGTGGTGCGCGGCGAGGTACTGCATCCGCGCGCCGGTCAGCACCTCGTCGGGCATCGCGAGCGGCGTGACATGCTTCTTGCCGGCCTTGCGGTTCACGGCCTCCTCGACGGCGATCGCGTCGCCGAGGTCAGGCGCGGAGACGGCCAGCACGTCGGGCGGCTCCAGGCTCGTGAGGAACGCGCACCGCACGACCGCGCCGTTGTCGAAGGTGATATCGCTGTCGCAGAATATCGCCGCGCAGCCGGGATGCCTCGCGTGTCCGATGCTCGTCAGCGACGGAGCGAAAAGGAAGAATCTGATCCCGCGCTCGAGGTAGAAGCGCACGATCTGCGCGAGGATGGAGAACGGCGGGTTGTCGATCACGCAACAGTCCTCCGGGTACTCCGCGTGCGCGTAGTCGCCGCCGGGGAAGAACGGGCGCACCGCCTTCGCGCGGTCGATGCCGTAGCGGCGCACGCACCACGCCAGTACTGCCTCGTACACGTTCGGCGGCGTGTGCGTGTCGTCGCTCGTGTGGCGCGGCTTGAACTTGTCAACGAACTGGTCGTACTGCTGCATGGCCGGGATTCCTCTACCTCACCTTGATGCCCTGGCTTCGCCTGTAGCGTGCCTTCTTGCGGCGCTCCTTCTGCGAGACCTTGCGCGGTGGAGGAGGCGGCATCCAGTTGTATCCGATCGGCGGCGCCGTGAGCGGCGTGTATGCGCTGATGTAGGTTTGCATTTTGCTTTCCTTGTTGGTTGTCGTTAGTCAGCCCCTGGCCCTCGCAGCCGGGCTTCGGGGCATGGATTGGCCTTTGGGGCGACACCCCGGGCACGGCTCCGTCTGCGACGTCTTCTCGGTTTACCGTGCCAGGCACTATCAGGGAAATTGAAATTCTCCGCCCGTCCGACATTGGGCCCGGGGCGGCGGGCGAGCCGAGGAGTCTAGCCCGGCGGTGTAGTTGGAACCGCGGCACGCCCGCCGGGCACCGGCGAGGCGGCCACATGCCGGATGATGGTTCGCCCGCCGTATGCATGATCCCGTGCCGCGCCAAGGTCATGGGGTATAAGAGCAGTCCGTACAGTTTCCTTCCGCGTCGCACTCTACGCATGTGGATCCGTCGTCCACCTTCAGCGTCTTCGTCGCCTCGTCCACGGTCACGTTCGCCTTCGAGGCGTCGCCACCTTTTGAGGTGAAGAACTTGTACACCTTCTGTGCCACCGAGAGAGCTGTGTCGGCCTGCGCGCCGCCACCTGCGATCTTCGTATATGCATCGCCGATTGCGATCACGAGCTGCGCGCCTCCGGCGAACATCTCCTTGACCATCACCACGGCGTTCGTGGAGAGGTCCCTGCTGTAGCCGTCGGCGTTGATCGACCAGGTCCCGTTCTCGCCAACATCCGCAGCGAACCTTGCGACGCTCTCTTTCGCGAAAAGCGGCGACCGGGCCGTCACGCAGTAATGGGCCGGCGGCACGAAATAGTCGGTCGTTATGAGGATGTTCGTGCCGTTGAACTCTCGAACCTCCTGCTTTGGCAGAATCTTCGTCGGCTCGTCTCGTTCGATCTGGACGCGCGTCTGGCATCCCGTCATCGCCGCCGCGATCGCGGCCAGCGCAGTCATCATCAGTTTTTTCATGGTTGTCCTTTCTTGCTGTTGTACGCTTGCTGTTTCTTACCTCCCCCCGCGAAAGCGAGGGAAATGTGCCGTCTCGCCTCGGCCACGCCCTCCGGCGTGTGCCTGAGCCACGCGATCCATCCGAAGAGCCGCACGCCCAGCCAGATGCGGCGGCGCTTCCACGCGCGTATCCTGCCTCTCCGCTTCATCATGTCGCGGAAGGCGTCGTCTGCGTCCCTGCGCGGCACGATCCGCCCACGGTACAGGGCGTCGTGCCCGATTGCCTCCGCGATGATGTCGGGATCGTAGGGCGAGCCGAAGATTGGCCAGAGCAGGCGCGGGATCGAAGCGCCGTCCGTGCGGAATCCAGGCATCACGTGCACGGTCACGTCCCACCCGCCCACCGTGGCCGGAAAGTAGAAATCCTCCGCGAGCACGTAGTCCGTGCCCTTGAGCGGCCTTATGGCCGGCTTCTCTGGAAAAACTGCCTTGCTCATTGCGGGCGGGATTATCCCACATCCGCGCCCGTCCTGCCCCGCGCCGTGCGGATCGTGCGGCCTGTCCCGATAGCCGGGCTTGCCCGGCCAGTACCGCACAGTCCGCACGGCGCAAGGCGCGCGCGGCCCCGCGCGTGGTATCATACCCGCCGCAAAGGCGAAAAAGCAACCATGCAGGAAAACATGACATACTTCTTCATCATCGGCGCGGTCGTGGTCGCGCTCGCGGCGCTTGCGGCGCTCGTCAACTACGTGATCTCGATCGTGCACGGCTTCCGGCGCGATCCGCCGCTCCCGGAGGAGCTGGCGAAAGGCTACGCCACGAAACAGGAGCTCGCCGCCGAGATCGCGGAGCTCAAGGAAGAACTCAAGGCCGAGCGCGAGCGCATCGACAAGATCCACGCGAAGCAGTTTGACTTGATACGGGGACTCACCGCGGAACTGACCGAGAGGTACAGCCGCCTTGAGTCCTCTATCAGTTCCTGGCAGCTCGGCATCGAGCGCATGATCGGAAGAATCGAAGGAAAGGTAGTGACCCAATGAACCTCAAGCAGCTGATAATCGCGTTCCTCTCCCCGCGCTATCCCGCGGCCTACACGGAGGCCGCCATCGCGCAGCGCCTCAACGCCTCGCAGATGCTCGACAAGCGCTGCACGGTCGATGAAGTCTCCGACGCCCTGCGCGCCCTCCACAAGATGAAGATGGTCGATCTCCAGATCGACCAGATGGACAACTCCGCCGTCTGGCAGGTCACGGAGGAGGGCTCCAAGCGCTGGGTCCTGGAAGGAAGGGTCGCCGTATGACCACGCGCTGCTACCGCTCGAAGATCGGCCGCCTGCCGTTCGCGGTCCGCAACGAGCTCAACGAGCGCATCCGCGACGGTGCCCAGGGCGCGGAAATCCTCGACTGGCTCAACGGCCTGAAGGAGACCAGGAAGATCCTCCGCGAA
>CAMIVJ010000414.1 GCA_946401765.1 uncultured bacterium
TTCTAGGCGCGAAGCAGCGCGCTGACGAGCAGATCTGGTTCGACCGCGTGAACGTGTATCCGCTGGATTAAGTGCGCGCGTGTCCAACCCAATGGGGAAGTCCATCGACCTAACGGAACTGGCGAGGATCTGATCGCGGAGGCTTTGAAGTCCTGACGCCTGGCACGATCGGGATTGCGCTTATTCTCTGACAGTCAGATTGTTGCGCGCCTTGTAGAATCCGTCCAGCCATTCCGACTTGCCGGTGCCGTTGACGAAGACGTTGTCCACCGGATTCCAGTCGAAGCCCGCATCGTGCACGTAGCTGAGCTGCAGCAGGTTGCAGAGAATCGACGAGCGTGCGCCCACTTCCGCGCGGGAGTTGGGCTGCTGGCGCGTCTTGAAGCAGTTCACAAGGTCGGCGGGGTGGTTTAGCGACTTGTAGAGCTTGACCGGCGCCTTCTTGAGATTGAAGTGCTTGATTGCCTTGTTGATCGCATCCAGCAGGCTCCGGTCGGAAAAACCGCGCTGTCGGGGATTCCACATCGCAACCTTCTGCGCGCCAGGCAGATTCCCGGTGTTGAAGCGCTTCAGCTCCTCCACGGGCAGCTGCTGGACGTTCTTCCCGAGCCACACGGCGAAATGGCCGCGGTCCACCGCGACCGCGCCCTCCGTGCCGTAGAACACGTCCACGTAGTCCATCTTGCGGTGCGGCACATGGCGGATCTCGGCGCCGTTGCCGAAGACGAGCCGCGCGTCGGACTGACGGCGCCCGCCGTCGAACGGATTCGCGGACGGCGCCAGATTCGACTTCACGACCTTCACGGGGCCGCTTTCGTCCATGCCCAGGCCCCACTGCGCGATGTCGAGGTTGTGCGCGCCGAAATCGCCCACGCCGCCCATGCCGAAGTAGTCGTGGTTCCGCCAGAAGCCGGGGAAGTGCCGATGCACCCCACGCGGCGCAAGACGGTCGGAGTACTTTACGAGCGGCGCGGGACCGCACCACATATCAAAATCGACATCGGGATTCGGCGCACCTTCCTTGGCCGCGTTCGCGGGATTCTCATAGTCTCGCGGCGGGCAGGACGGACCGCCGAACACCGCGTCGACCTTCTTCACGTCGCCGATGAAGCCGTTGCGCACGATCTCGCACGCCACGCGGAACTCGATGCCGCTGCGCTGCATCGCGCCGGTCTGCAGCAGCCGCCCCGTCTTCTTCGCCACGGCCATGATCACCTTGGCCTCGTTGATGTTGTGCGTGAGCGGCTTTTCGCAATAGACGTCCTTGCCCGCCTTCATCGCCTCGACAGCGAGATATGCATGCCAGTGATCGGGCGTGGCGATGCACACCATGTCGATCGACTTGTCCGCGAGAATATCGCGATAGTCCGCCACGGCGCGGCACACGTTCTTCGGGATGCCGAGCTGCGGGTTCTGCGCGTAGTAGTCGTTGACGACCTTCGTGCGGTTCTCGCGGCGAGCCCTGTCGCAGTCGCAGATCACAGTCACCACCACGTCCTGGCCCAGGAACTGGTGCAGAAGCGTGCGGCCCTGCGTGCCCACGCCGATGAAAGCCATCGTGGCGCGCCCGAGCGCGTTGCGTCCGTGCGCAATGTACGGCGCGGCAAATGCGGTAGCCAGCCCGCCCCTGACAAAGGTGCGCCGGGAGAGATGCGTCTGTATGTTGTTCATATTTTCCTCCTGAATTTCACGGCGAAAAGTTTAGCAAATCTCCAGCCGTTCGTGCAAGCCCGGATAACACCCGCTCGAATCCGAGACGGTCCAGCATCTTGCAGAAGCGCTCGCCCGGCAGGCCGTTGGACCGATAGAAGTTCAACACATTTTCGATGAACGCGAGAACGCTCTCTTCGTCCGGCAGAAGCGACGGCACTTCGCGCCCGGCCGCGCCGGTACGGCCCCAGTGTCCGCCAAGCATGACCCTGTAGCCGCGCCCTCCGCCGGGCAACACCGCGCCCACGATGCCGATGTCGTTCAAGTTGGGCTTGACGCAGTTGTTGGGGCATCCACCAACGCCGATCTTGAACTTGGCCGGAAGCGCCACGTCATGCCATCCTTCGTAGAAACTCCGATGAATCTTCTCGGCAAGCGAAAATGTGTCGATCAGCCCATGCGGACAAAGCGTCCCCTTGCAGGCCACAACCGGCCGTACGCGCGGTCCCGTACCGCCCACGGAAAGCCCAACGGCTGCAAGCGCCGCCTCGAAATTCTCGATCATCGACGCGGGAATGCCCGGCACCTCCACGGACAAGCGCGACGTCAGCGCCACTTCACCGCGTCCAAACCGCTGTGCGGCGGCTGCAAGCGCCTGCATCTGTTCGGTCGTCATCTTCCCGCACGCCGTGACGACACGCGCCGAAAAGGTTTCGCCACCCTTGTTGAGGAGCCATCCACGCCCCTTCAAAGCCTTGATTTCTTCCGCTGTGTTCATCTGCGTTCCAACCTTATATTGTCTGACTCTGAAACTCACGTCACATCAACCGTCATGGACGCGCGAAATTGGAATCGGGCAATCATTCAAGCGAGGGCTTGACGATCTTGCCGTCGCGCTGCGCTTCTGCGTCGTGGTCGTGCGCGATGTACTGTCCGTTGGAGTCCATCCAGAGTATCAGCCGCTCGCGCTCCTCCGGCGTGAGCTTCACGCCATGGTGGCCCGCGTCCAGCATCTTCCTCAGCGGTGCGCCGATGGCGAGGTTCCTTCCGGGCGTTGTGTAGGCGGGCACGAAGAACTCCCAGTCCACACGGCGCCTGTCCTCGATGATCTCGCGGATGAAGTAGTTCGTGCGGTGCACGAGGTTGTTCCAGCTCGTGGAGAATCCCCACTTGTTCTTGCGCCAGTCTCCTGCGCGCAGGTCGGGCGCCTTGGGCGCGCGCTTCTCGCCGTGGCACGAGACGCACTTCGCGTCAAGGACAGGCTGCACGAGGCGTCGGTAGTTGAACGGCGCGGATCCGTCGGGGCCCGGCTTGATCGCGCTTGGCGCGCGGCGCATCGCGATAGGAAGGTTCTTGAGCGCCGTGCGGCGCACGTTCTCCTTCGGCTCGTGGCATCCGCTGCACACAAGCCGCTCGCCGGGATGCAGGTACGTGTCGCTGCGCATGTTCTGCACGGCGCAACCGTCGGCGCGCAGCGCCTGGAAGAAGAGCGGCACGCCCACCGGAGCCGTGAAGTACGCGCTGCCGT
>CAMIVJ010000415.1 GCA_946401765.1 uncultured bacterium
GCAATCGCCGAAACGAACACCTTCATCAAGTTGCAGTTCATCATGAACCTACCTTTCTTGAGGTTTTACTACATTAGTATTATATCACACCCCCTCCCAGAAAATCAACCGCTAATTGGCAATTGTAATAATAGTTTGAAAGTACAACAGTGTGGAGCCTTCGGATACGCCTCGTTGCATTTCACTGTCCAATTGCGAAATGTGCGAAATCGACCGTGCCGATGGGCTGAAAATTTGGTAAAATATGCGCCCAAGGATTTTCAGCGATGAACAAGACCGTTTATTTCGACAACAATGCCACCACCCAGGTAGCGCCAGAGGTGGTGGAGGCCATGATGCCGTTCTTCGGCGAGCTCTACGGCAACCCGTCCTCAATGCACTTCTTCGGCGGGCAGGTGGCCAAATACGTGACCACTGCCCGTGAGCAGGTGGCGGCGTTCCTCAACTGCTCCCCAGAGGAAGTGTATTTCACCTCGTGCGCCACCGAGAGCGACAACACCGCCATACGCGGCTCGGCCGACTGGCACGGCACCTCCATGAAGATGATCACCACCGCCGTCGAACACCCCGCAGTGCTCCAGCCAGCGCGCCGCCTCAAGGCGCTTGGCCACGAAGTGGTGGAGCTGCCCGTGGACAGCGTAGGGCAGATCGATCTCGACCAGCTTCGCGCCGCCCTCAAGGACACGCGCAACGCCTTAGTCTCCGTGATGTGGGCAAACAACGAGACTGGCGTCGTGTTTCCCATCCGCGAAGTCGCCGAGATCGCCAAGGAATACGGCGCCACAATGCACACCGACGCCGTACAGGTGGCGGGCAAGGTCAAGATCGACGTGCAGGCCACTCCCGTGGACTTGCTCGCCATCTCCGGCCACAAGTTCCACGCCCCCAAGGGCATTGGCGCTCTCTTCGTGCGCCGCGGCACCAAGATCAAGCCCTTCATGCTCGGCGGCCACCAGGAGAGCGGACGCCGCGCTGGCACTGAGAACGTGCCCTACATAGTCGGTCTCGCCAAGGCGTGCGAGCTCGCAACCGCCCACATGGCCGACGAGGCTCGCGCCATCGCCCCCCTTCGCGACAAGCTAGAGGCGGGCATACTCGCCACATGCCCAGACGTTCGCGTGAACGGCGACCGCGCCCACCGCCTTCCCAACACGCTCAACGTGTCGTTCTCCTACGTGGAGGGCGAGGCGATCGCCTACCATCTCTCCGATGCCGGCATCTGCATCTCCACAGGTTCCGCATGCGCCTCCGGCTCGCTCGACCCGTCGCACGTCATCCGCGCAATGGGCGTGCCCTTCACGGCCGTGCATGGTTCCGTGCGCTTCTCGCTATCGCGCTACAACACGATGGAGGAAGTCGACTACGTGCTCGACAAGCTTCCGCCCATCATCAAGAACCTTCGCGCTCTATCGCCCTTCGGCCCCGACAAGGACCCGACGACGTTTAGGTAATAGGTAACAGTGAATAGTGAATAGCTGTGGGATTGTGAAATTGTGGAATGTGTCATTTGGGCAATGACATGATGTCACAATGACCCATCGGCGGCGGGAGACTCGCCGGCGGCTTTGCGGGAGAAGCCTTCCTTCACGGCCGTCGTCACGGCCTTGGCGCGGCGGTAGCCGTCGTATAGGCCTGCAACGTTCTGCGCAAGCAGCTTCGAGCGGATCACAGATCCGCCACGATGGTAGGTGCGCGCGTCGGCAAAATGCCAAAACGCAAGACCGGCCAGCTCTGGATCAGAGAAGACGCGGTCAAGGACGTCCCTGTTGTAGTAGAGCTGGAACTCCTCAGTGCCCTGCGCGGCCGCAGGATCGTGAAAGCCGTAGATAGCCGCAGTGCCCATCTCCGAGACGATGATAGGCTTCTCTGGATAGAGCTTGCGGTGGCGCGTGACGATCTTCGTGACTGCGGCGTCGATGAGCTGCTTCTGGTTCTCGAACGTTCCCGCGTCGGAACCTATCCAACCAGGATAGGTGTTGAACGAGACAATGTCGGTGTTGGCGTTTGAAATGTCGTCCATGTTGTGGTTGCATGCGAACGTCACAAGGCGTCCTGAATCCTGCGAACGAATCGCCTCGATGAGCGCGTCGTTCATCTTCTTCCCTTCCTTCGTCTGCGAGGCGTTCTCGTTCTGGAACGCGAAGATGATCACGCTCGGATGATTGAAGCTCGCGCGCACCATCTCGCGCGTCTGCTCAACCTGCAGGCGGAAGTATTCTGGATTGCCCATCTGCTTGGCGTTGTTGCCCCATCCAAGCGACTCCTCCCACACGAGTACGCCCATCTCGTCGCAGTAGTCGAGGAAGCGCTGGCTCTGCTGGTAATGGCTGCCGCGGAAGAAGTTGCCGTTGAGCGACTTCAAGAGCTGGATATCCTGCACCATCAGCGCATCCGGCGTGGCCGCGCCGAACTGCGGATGCGCCTCGTGGCGGTTTGCGCCCTTCAGGAAAAGGATCTCGCCGTTCAGCCACAGACGCTTCTTCTCGGCTTTAATCTCGCGGATGCCAAAACGTGCGGTGATGGGTTTGAAAGTTTGAAGGCTTGAAGGTTTGAGGGTCAATGCCACAGTGTGGAGGTTGGGTGACGAGGGAGACCAGAGTTTGAAGTTCGGTACGCGAACTGTAGTGCGGAAGCCGCGGAACGCGGCCTTCACCTCGTTTGCGCCGTCGAAGACGAGCGTCGCCTCGAAGTCGCCTTGCGCGAAGTTCACGGCCTCGACCTCCACCGTGCCCGTCTTGTAGTCGCGTGTGCGCACGAAGAGCTTGCGGTTGTCGAACACCATGCTCACGCCGTGGTAGAAGCCGCCGTAGAGGTAGAAGTCGTAGTACGGGAGGGCGAGCTTCTGCGTTGACCAGTCGAGCACGTTGTCGAGCGCGGCGAAGATCGTGTGAGTGCCAGCGGCGAGGGGACCAGTAGGCACCTCAAGACGCGCCCACGGGAAAGGCTGCACGCCGCCTGCGGGTTTTCCGTCCACTGCGAACTGCGCGCGCAGGCCCATGCCGTCCACGACGATCCAGGCGTTCTCGACAGGCTCCGCGAGCGTGAACGTGCGCCGGTAGAGTCCGGTGCCGCGCTTGCAGAGCCACTTGGGCTGCATGTCCCAGCAGCCTGGCACGGACATCCTGTCCGTAGCAACGAAATCGGCCCCGCCTGCAGTCTCAATCGTCTTTCCCTC
>CAMIVJ010000416.1 GCA_946401765.1 uncultured bacterium
CGCATCGACGCGAAGCAGGTTGAGGCGATGGTGGAGAAGGCGAAGGTGAAGCCCGCCGAGACCGGCGAGGTGGCCCACGAGTCGCGCGCGAGCAAGAACAAGGCAAAGAAAGCGCCTGATGCTGAATGCCCTGCGCCTGGTGCAGAGTGCGCGCCGCTCAAGCCCGAGATCAAGTTCGACGACTTCGAGAAGCTCGATCTGCGCATCGGCAAGGTGCTGACGTGCGAGACCGTGCCTAAGAGCGCGAAGCTGCTGAAGTTCGAGCTGGACTGCGGCGGACTTGGCAGGCGCACGATCTTCAGCGGAATACGCGGGGCGTATCCCGACCCTGCGGCGCTGGTGGGCAAGGAAGTTGTGTTCGTGGCGAACCTCGCGCCGCGCAAGATGAGCGTTGGCGTTTCTGAAGGAATGATCCTCTTCGCAGGCGAGCCGGGGAAGGGCGGCGGCGTGTTGTCGCCTACGTCCGATGCGGGCGCTGGCGCGCAGGCTACGTGACGCAGCCGCTCAAGGCTCCTTTGTGCCCGGCGCCGATATGGCGTCTTGCGGGCAAATGTTATGCCAAGTCTTCCAAGGGTTGGCTGAAGTGTGATATAATATCGGCAAACTGAAAAGAAAGGACTTCACAATGAAGGCAGGCATTCTCATCATGGCGGCGCTTGCGGCGGCAAGCCTCGGCGCGGCGGATACGATCAAGCTCCCGGAGCCCACGGCCGATTCCGGCGTTACGGTGACGCAGGCGCTCAAGGCCCGTCATTCTGAGCGTGCGTTCTCGGAGAAGGAGGTTCCGCTGGCCACGCTTTCGGGGCTTCTCTGGGCGGCGAATGGATTCAACCGTCCCGGCATGCGCACGAACGCGACGGGACTGAACAAGCAGGAGATCAGGATCTACGCCGTCATGAAGTCAGGCGCATATCTCTATGATGCGAAGGAGAACACGCTCGTGAAGGTATGCGGCGAAGACCTGCGTTCGTCAATAGCCGCGCAGCAGCCCTATGCCGCGAAGGCGCCTGTGTCGCTTCTCATTGCGGCAGACATGAGCGACCCTGTGTTCAAGGGAAAGGGGAACACGCTTTCCTGCTACGACGCCGGCATAGTCTCCGCCAACATCTATCTCTACTGCGCGGCGAACGGACTCGTCACCGTCTGCCGCGGCTCGATGGACCGGGCCGCGCTCAAGAAGGCGCTGAATCTCGGCGACAACATCACGCTTCACCTCAACCATCCCATCGGCTACTCGGCCAAGTGACAGACCGAAGATGACTCTGGAAAGCACAATCGCCGGATCGTGGTATCCGGGAACTGAGCGCGAGATTCGCGCGCTTGCGGACAAGTGGGAGAAGGAGATCGCCAGTGAGAAGGCGGCAGACGGGGCCGCTGCGGCCGTTCCCGAGAAGCCGAACACTCTTCTCCTCCCACATGCAGGATGGACGTATTCCGGTAAGATCGCGTGGCGGGCCGTTCGGCTTGTGCGCGGTGCGAAGTTCAGCCGCGTCGTCGTTCTCGCGCCGAGCCACCGCGCATGGATCGAGAACCGTCTGGTCGCGCCCGAGGCGGAAGCCGTTTCGACTCCGCTCGGAAAGATCGCCGTCGACAGGGAATGGCTCGACCGCCTTGCGCTTATGGCGCCGGTCGTTCGCCACAACCGCATTCACGCGGCGGAGCATTCCGCGCAGATCGAGTATCCGCTTCTCCAGCTTGCGCTCGGAAACGGGTTCACCGTAGTTCCGCTTGTCATGGGCTCATTCGGACGCGATCAGATGGCGATGTGCGCAAGGGCGCTTGCTCGGATGATTGACGAGAAGACGCTGCTGGTGTTGTCGTCCGACTTCACCCACTACGGGAAGGACTTCTCGTACGTGCCGTACGGCACATCGGGCGACGACGTCCGCACAAAGGTGGCGTCAGTTGACGGCGAGGCGTTCTCGTTCATGGCAAGGCGCGACGCCGAAGGTTTCGCCGCTTTCGTAAAGAAGACAGGGGCGACGATCTGCGGACACATCCCCATCGAGCTTGCTCTGCGCGCGTTTCCGGAGAAGGCGACGCTCGTACGCCTCGCGTATGCCACGTCGTCCGACGCAGACCGCGACTTCTCGCGCTTCGTGTGTTACACCGCTGCGGCGGGGCGCGTAGAGTGGCCCGGCGAGGGAAAACAGGTTCTTGACGCCGAGGCGAGGGCGTATCTTCTCCGCGTGGCCCGCGAGTCGATGGAATGCGCTGTCAAAGGCGTTCCGTATTCCCGTTCTCCGTTCCCCGTTCCCCATTCCCCCATCACCACGAAGATGGGGGCGTTTGTGACGCTCAACGACAGAACAACCGGTGCGCTGCGCGGCTGCATCGGCGAGATCCTTCCAATGCGCGCGCTGGTGGACGCCGTGATCGAGCGGGCCGTTGATTCCGCGCTCCACGACCCGCGCTTCATGCCCGTCACGGAGCGCGAGCTTGCCGGACTTCGCGTGGAAGTGTCGGCCCTGACGCCGCCGAAGCCGGTTTCTTCATGGCGCGACATTGTGCTTGGGCGCGACGGAATGACGCTTGAGAAGAACGGCGCGTTCGCCGTGTTCCTTCCGCAGGTCGCGCCGGAGCAGGGATGGGATCTCGAGACGACGCTTTCGTATCTTTCTAGAAAGGCTGGTCTTTCGGCTGACGCCTGGCGCAGCGGCGCAAAGTTCGAGACTTTCCAGGCCGAGGTATTTCATGAATAGCGGGGAGCGTGGAACTGGAAACGGTGAAGTGATGGCGGTTTGCGGGGCGTGTCCGCGCCATTGCAGTCTTGCAGAAGGCGCGTATGGATTCTGCCGCGCGCGGAAGGCTGTGGGCGGAAGAGTGGTGGCGGCGAACTATGGCAAGATAACGTCGCTTGCGCTCGATCCCATCGAGAAAAAGCCTATCGCGTTCTTTCATTCGGGCGAGAACGTGCTTTCCGTAGGCAGCTTCGGATGCAATCTGCGGTGTCCATTCTGCCAGAATGATTCTATCTCGCAATGCGGCGAGAGCGGCATGGTGTGCCAGAGCGCCACGCCGGCAGAACTAGCGGATCTTGCGCTCAGGGTCAGACGCGAGCGGGGCAACATCGGTCTAGCCTACACATACAACGAGCCGCTTGTGGGATGGGAGTTCGTGCGCGACTGCGCGCGTGAAGTCCATGCGCGCGGAATGCTCA
>CAMIVJ010000417.1 GCA_946401765.1 uncultured bacterium
CCCACTCGAGTTTGCGCCCGAGCTTCATGCCAATCCACGAAAGGAGGCACGCGGAACAGGAGCGGTGCGCCGTCTCCGCCGGCACCACGCTGTCGTAGCCGCCCTTGATGGCGTTGATGAGGTTCTGGTGGTGATGCCCCGGGTTCTTTATCAGATGCGGGTAGAGCGCCGCCGACGGCTCGCCGGCGATGAGCGCGGGGTCGCTCGCGTCGAGGGCCTTGAGCGGCTTGCCGCCGATCACGGGATCGCTCGCCGTGGCCTTCGCCGGACCGCGGCTCACGAAGATCCAGCCCTTCTCGCCGACGAACCGGACGCCGCAGGGATACTTGTCCCACACGCGAACCGGCGTCCCGTCGGGATACGTGAGCGTGATGTCGTACTCGCCGTGGACGTCCCAGAGCCCGCCCGTGTGGAACTTGCCCTTGCCCTCGATGTACTTCGCGCCCATGCCTTCCCAGCCCATCGCCCAGTGGACGATGTCGAGGTGGTGCGAACCCCAGCCCGTGATCATGCCCGCGCCGAACTGCTCGCAGCGGAGCCAGCCCGGACGCGAGTTGACCGCCTTCTTGAGGTCGGCGTTCTGGCTGTGTACGCGGTCTTCGGTGTAGTAGACCTTCGGCGTGGAGCCGAGCCAGAAGTCGTAGTCGAGACACTGCGGCACCGGCATCTCCTTCGTGTTGCCGCCGCCGGGGTCGCCGGGAAGGCCCACTTCGATGGCCTTGATCTTGCCGAGACGTCCCTCGCGCACGAACGCGCACGCCTTCTGGAACTGGACGGACGAACGCTGCTGCGAGCCGAGCAGGAACTTGCGGTTCGCCTCCGTGACCGCGGCGGAGAAGAGACGCCCCTCGCGGATCGTGAGGGAGGCGGGCTTCTGCATATAGACATGCTTGCCGGCGAACGCGGCCTCGATCGCAATCTGCGCGTGCCAGTGGTCGGGCGTGGAGATCGAGACGATGTCGACGTCCGAGCGCGAGATGAGGTCGTGGAAGTCGCGCGCGCCCACGATGGAGTCGGCGGAAGCCTTGTAGTGGCGGGCGACGGCCCGGCGCATGTCTTCAAGGCGCCGCGCGTCGAGGTCGCACGCGGCGACGATCCGCGCGCCCTTCGCGCGCATGAACCCGGGCGCGTCCATCGTGCGCCCGATGCGTCCGCATCCGATCTGCGCCACGTTGAGTGCGTTGCTCGGCGCGTTCGCGCCCAGCACCCGCGCCGGGATGATGGTGGGAAACGCGAGGGCCGTTCCGGCCGTGGCGGCGTTCTGCAAAAAGCCTCTTCTTGTTATTTGTGTTTTCATGCCTTGTATTTTACCAAATCAATGATGGGTGCTGTCGTGGAAAATATATCAAATTCAGAAAGTATAAGTTTACGAATCCGTAAGTCCTGCTTGCGCGACATGGGTGGACGTGGTATAATGCCCGCCCATGAAGATCGCATTGTTTACGGAGTGTTCTAGCGAATACGGACGCCGTCTTGTGGACGGCGTGGCGTCGTATGCGCAGAAGGCGCACGACTGGCGGCTTGTCTGGATCAACCCTGCCGCCAAGCTGGTGCGCGGAGCGTTCGACGGATGTTCCGGCATCATTGCCCGCGTCGCCAACGATGTCCTGGCCCGTCGGCTCGCCCGGACTGGACTGCCAGTCGTGGACGTGTTCTGCCAGCGCGAATACGCGGGTTTCTTCGGGGTGAACTCCGACCATGAGACAATCGGGCGTCTTGCCGCGGAGCATTTCCTCTCAAAGCGGCACACGGCGTTCGCGTTTGTAGGATTCCGTAACGTGTCCTTCTCGATGAAGCGTCGCCGGGCGTTCACAGAGCTCCTTGAACGGCAGGGGCACGCCGTGGAGGTAATGGAGATGCCGCTTGTGCGCGACCAACGCGCATTCTTCAACATGGACGCGAGACCGATTTCCGGCGAACGCGTTCTACAGCAATGGCTGGGAAAGCTTCCGCGCCCCGTCGCCGTATTCGCCGCCAACGACCTTCTTGCCGTCACGGTCTCGCGCCTCGCGAAGGATGCCGATGTGTCCGTACCTGAGGAAATGGCGATTCTCGGGGTTGACGACGACCGGCTGCTCTGCGCCTGCGCCGAAACGCCGATCTCAAGTATCGACCCCAATGCATTCGGCATTGGATTTTCCGCCGCACGCATACTCGCCGCCGTGTTGAAGGTACCCCCATCGCAGAAGGCGCACCCGATCCACCATGTTGCGCCTAGTGGAATCGTGGAACGCACTTCCACGGAACGACATGCCGTCAAGCCCCAGTGGATGGCCGACGTCCTCGGCTATATCGACTCCTCGCTCGACAAGCCTCTTTCCACAGCCGATCTCGTCGCGCGCGCGGGCCGCTCGCACGTGACCGTATCCAAAATGTTCGACGAATTGCTGGGTATGAGCCCCGTCCGCTACATAACAAGCGTGAAGATGAACGCCGCAAGGAAGATGCTCGACAATGGGAACATCCTCGTGAAGGAGGTCGCGAGCCAGACGGGCTATACCAGTGTTGCGCGGTTCTGCACGGTTTACAGGGCGTTCTGGGGCCACTCGCCGCGCTTCCGATGACGCAGCACACTACTCTTTCACCATCCGGATCCCCATGAGGACTGTCCCCAGCGTCCCCACAGGGGGACAGTCCCCTAGAATTCCTACACAGGGGGGGACAGTCTCATGGAATTTCTACCCGGTTCAATGGATTCACTTCACCCACACGGAGATCCGGCGGGCCTTGTACGCGCCGGCGTTCGCGGAGAACGTCCAGTCGGGATGCCGGGTCGTTGCCGTGCCGATGCCCACATCGCAGGCCACGCGCGCGCTGTTGAAGTGGTTGAAGGAAAAGATCGTCTTCTTCGCCGCGAGGTCATGCACCTGCAGGCAGCCGTACCCGAACTTCGACGGATTGGTGGGCGTGTCGTTGAAGTCATGCACCCTGTCGTCGCCGCCCGCCGGGGTTGACGAGCGCTTGGGCAAGTAGGAGCTGGTGTAGAACTCAATAAAGCCGTCCCGCGAATTGCTCAGCGGCTTGACGGACGAGACGTTCGTGCGCACGGTGAGGTGGGCGACGGGTTGGCGGTAGAGGCGTGCGCCCGGCTTGTCCGTGAGGACGAGGTTGTCGCTCGAAGAG
>CAMIVJ010000418.1 GCA_946401765.1 uncultured bacterium
GCGTTCCAGCAGTGGTGTGGAATCAACGTGGTGTTCAACTACGCGGAGGAGATATTCAAGGCGGCGGGGTACGACGTTTCGGGGGTGATGTTCAATCAGGTGATAACAGGCGTCGTGAACTGCGTGTTTACGGTGGCGGCGATGTGCCTTGTGGATAGGTGGGGGCGGCGTCCGCTGATGCTGCTCGGCGCGGGCGGCCTTGCCGTTCTCTATTCGATTCTTGGCGGGTGCTACTACTTTGAGGTGAAGGGCATTGCGGTGCTGGTGGTGGTGATGGCGGCGATAGCGTGCTATGCGATGACGCTTGCTCCGATAACGTGGGTGGTGCTGAGCGAGATGTTCCCCGATCGCGTGCGCGGCACTGCCATGGCTGTTGCGGTGGCGTCGCTGTGGACGTCGTGCTTTGGCCTCACGCTCACGTTCAAGCCGATCAACGTTGCGCTTGGCGCAGCCGGAACGTTCTGGCTCTATGCGGCAATCTGCGTTGTGGGATTTCTTGTCGTCGCCCGTTTCCTTCGCGAAACAAAAGGCCGCGCGCTTAGCTGACATGACCCGGCGGCAGAATCACAGCAGAGCAGAGACAATCGACAGAGAATAAGAGAATCTAAGGAGTACAACATGGTAAAAGAAAGAACGTTCAATGTATTTGCGACTGCGCTGTGCGCGCTGTGTGCAATGCCTGTATTCGCGGACGGTGTCTCCGCCATATCGCCCGATGGCAGGAACGAGATCAGGCTCTATGCGCGTCCGCTCGCATACGAGGTCTTCCGAGACGGGGTGACTGTGGCCGCGAAGTCTGAGATAGGGATGACTGTAGATGGCAGCCGCATGGGTGGAACGGATGCGGCGGACCGCGTCCATCCCGCCGTGACAACAGGAAGGCGGAACGGCGTTGCCGACGCGCCGGTGTACAAGAAGTCAAAGGTCGATCTCACCGCGAACGAGACGTTCGCCGACTTTGGCAAGTGGGGCGTGAGACTTGTCGCGCGCAACGACGGCGTGGCGTACCGCTTCGAGACGAAGATGCCAGGAAAGATCAGAGTCGAGAGCGAGAAGGCGGACCTGCGCACCCCTGCGGCGGACGCTAGGTGCTGGGGCATGCTGACGAGGATGTTCGGCTGCGAGGAGGCCGTGCCGTTCTCAAGCAGGTGGGGCGAAATAGACCTATCTAAGACGATGCTCTACTTGCCGTTCGCCTATGAGGCCGGCGGAAAGTACGTGCTGGTGGCGGAGTCGGACGTGTGCGGCTATCCGATATGGAATTTCGGTTCCCGTGCGGGCGATACGATGCACGCGAAGTTTGCAGGCGCGCCCAAAAGAACTCGTAAGAGCGGTGCAGGAATCAGCGTGCTGGAGCATGAGAGCTTTCTGGTGGAGACGGATGGCACGCGCACCTTCCCGTGGCGCGTGTTCGTGCTCGCCGACGTGCCGGTGAAGTTCTGTGAGGCGGACATCCTGTGGGCGCTCGCGCCCGCACAGGAGAAGGGCGCCGACTTCTCATGGGTGAGGCCGGGCAAGGTGGCGTGGGACTGGTGGAACGGCTTCGACAACGGCCGGAAGTGCGACACGAAGGGGTACGAGCGTTTCGTCGACTTTGCGGCGGCGCACGGACTAGAATATGTAGTTCTTGACTGGTACGGTTACGAGCTTCGCTTTGGATTCAACATCTGGAAGCCGTGTCCAGCCGTCGATGTGGACCATCTCGTCAAATATGCGAAGGAGCGGGGCGTCGGTCTCTGGCATTGGCTGGCGTTCCATCAGGTGTACGGCGACGAGGAGCGCGTGGTGGCGCGTTTCGCGAAGCAGGGCATAAAGGGCTTCAAGGTCGATTTCCTCGACCGAGGCGATGCGGACGTGACGGCGTTCGAGGAAAAGTTCGCCGCAGTCTGCGCGAAATACCGGATGCAAGTCGAGTATCATGGCGAGCATCGTCCCACAGGGCTCCAGCGCCGCTATCCGAACGTCCTCAACTACGAGGGCATCCACGGGCAGGAATGGATGCTTCCGGGCCTGTCCAGGGGCGATGAGAGAGGCATGATGTTCAGCGACGTCGCGGCGTGCTATTTGCGAATGTCGGCGGGGCCGATGGACTACACGCCGGGCGCAATGCTCAACCACGGCATTGGCTCTGGCTTCCGCGGCAGCCGCATGACGCCCGGCACGTTCGGCACGCGCTGCCGCCAGATGGCGCAGGTCGCTCTCTACGAGGCGACGCTGCAGATGCTGTGCGATTCGCCCACGAACTACGAGAAGAACATGGAGTGCTTCTCGTTCATGGCGAAGATACCGACGGTGTGGAAGAGCGTCGTCGGGCTTGCCGGCTCTCCCGACACGATGTTCGTTGCAGCCCGCGAGACGCGCGACGGTGCATGGTACGCAGGTGGCATCACGACGATCGAGGCGCGCGACTGCGAGCTCGACACGTCGTTCCTTGGTGGCGGCGAATGGAAGGCGGAGATCTTCCGCGACGCGGGAGACGCGAAGGAGGACGCGCAGAAGTACGTCCATGAGACGCGCAAGGTCAAGGCCGGCGAGCATCTGCCGTTCCACATGGCTCCCGGCGGCGGGTTTGTCATAAGGTTTTCAAAGTAGTCCTACAAGGCGTTTGAAGCAGAAAGCCAACGGCAATTCCAATGATCCGCGCAGTATCCTCTGCCGCGACCCCTTGAAATCACGCGCCCTGCAACTTTCTGGATTTTGCGGGTGAAAGACACGCCCGCGGTATGGTATAATAGCGTCATGAATAAAACACATCTGATGGCGGTGGCCGTGATGGCTGCCGGATTCGCGGCGTGTGCGGCGAATTTCGAATCGAAGCGGCCTGCGCCCGAGAAGCGCCTGTTCCGCAGCGCGTCCGTGGACGCGAAGATCGACGAGGTGCAGCGCGCCCTCGGCGACACGAAGCTCGCATGGCTCTTCGGCAACTGCTTCCCCAACACGCTCGACACCACTGTGCACTACTCGCGCGGCGCCGACGGCGAAGACGACACGTTCGTCTACACCGGCGACATCCACGCCATGTGGCTGCGCGACTCGGCCGCGCAGGTGTGGCCGTACCTGCGCTTCGTGAAGAACGACGAGCCTCTGCGCCGCCTCGTGCGCGGCGTTGTGCTGCGCC
>CAMIVJ010000419.1 GCA_946401765.1 uncultured bacterium
CAAAGACCGCCTCGTCGTGTACCACCAGCAGACCGAACCGCTCATCGCCTACTACAGGGACAAGGGCATCCTCCGCACCGTTGACGGCACCATCGGCGTCGACAACGTTGCCACCGCCTTCCTCGAGGCCATCTGACGCGATGAAGGTCGACATAAAGACCAAGGCCGAAATCGACCGCATGCGCACGGCGTGCCGCATGAGCGCCGAGGTGCGAGACCTCGCCGCCGCAGCGGTGCGCCCAGGCGCCACCACAGGCGACATCGACCGCGTGGTGCGCGAGTACTGCCGCCGCAACAAAGTCGCCGCCAGCTTTCTCGGCTACGCCGGCTTCCCCGGCGCCATCTGCGTGAGCGTGAACGACGAGGTCATACACGGCATTCCAGGCGATCGAATGATCATGCCTGGCGACCTCGTGAAGTGCGACGTGGGCATAAACACGCTCGGCTTCAACGGCGACACCAGCCGCACCGTGATGGTGGGCGTGAGCGATCCGGAGGTCATCCGACTGGTGGAGACCACTAGAAAGTGCCTCGCCGCCGGCATAGCGGCCGCCGGTCCTGGCGTGCATCTCGGAGATGTAGGCTACGCCATCCAGAAGGTGGCGGAAGACGCCGGCTTCGGCGTGGTGCGCGACTGGATCGGCCACGGCGTGGGCCGCACTGTGCACGAAGATCCCGAAGTGCCCAACTACGGCAAGCCTGGCACGAAGCTCGTCCTGAAGCCAGGCATGACCATCGCCATCGAACCGATGATCACGCTCACAAAGGCTGGCGCGAAGACCTACGTCAACAAGAGGGACGGTTGGACCGTGCTGACAAGCGACCACTGCATGGCCGCGCATTTCGAGCACACCGTGGCCATAACGGACGACGGAGCGGAAGTACTTACAGTACCGGCAGACTACCCGTAAACGACAACGCGAAAAAACTCATGATTTCTGGCGGACGGACCCGAAGGCGCCACGGTCGAACGGTGACTGATTGTCCGTCCGCCAGATTTTTTGCCTCATCTGGACATGTGCATCACCAGTGACGGACATGTTCCCGGGGCATAGTCCCCTCGGCTTCATGCCAAGTCAATCGCATCCACATCGAAGGCGATGCGAATATCCTTAGGCGCGGGACGCTCCTTCTCGATCCACTTCACGGCCGCCACGATGTCCTTCGACGCCGGCGCGCGCACAACCACCTGGTATCGAAACCATCCTTCCGCCTTGGCGAGCGGCGCCTCTGCCGCCTCGGAGACGCGGAAGAGGTCCGCCCCGCGCGAAGCGTTGAACTTTGCAGCCCAGGCGGCAAGCGACTTCGCGTAGAGATCTGCCCACGAAGAGGCGACAGATTCGTTCTGCGAACGGAAGACAAGAGTGGAGAGGCGGCAGTATGGCGGCAGATACGCCCCGCGGCGGGCAGCAAGCTCGTCTGCGGCAAAAGAGGCGAAGCCGCATTCCGACGCGGCGGCGGCGATTGCAGGGGCATCTGGAGAAAACGTCTGCAGATACACTTCGCCCGGTTTCTCGGCGCGCCCGGCGCGCCCGCTCACCTGCGCGAGCAGCTGGTATGTGCGTTCGCTCGCGCGGGGATCGGGACGATGAAGCGACGTATCGGCATTGAGCACGCCTACGAGGGTGACGTTAGGGAAGTCGAGACCTTTGGCAATCATCTGCGTGCCGAGAAGAACGTCCGCCTTGCCGGCACGGAAAGCCGAGAGGATGTCGTCGTGCGAGTAGCGCCGCGAGGTGGAGTCGGCGTCCATGCGCAGCACGCGCGCGTGGGCGAAGCAGCGCTTGAGCGCTGCCTCGGCGCGCTGCGTGCCGACGCCCGTGTAGGAGAAGTCACGCGCCTTGCAGTCAGGACACTCGGAGGGCAGATGCGTCCAGCCGCCGCACACATGACAGCGCAGACAATGGTCCGACTGATGGTACGTGTAGGGCACCGAGCAGTCTGGGCACTGCGCCGTCCAGCCACAGCTCTGGCACTCCAGCACCCGCGAATAGCCGCGCCTGTTGAGAAAGAGAATCGTCTGTTCGCCGCGTTCGAGGCGCAGATGGATGGCATCGAGGAGCGGCGCAGAGAATATCGGCACATGCCCGGTGCGTGCGGCCTCCTCCTCCATGTTAACGAGATGCACCGCCGGAAGCGCACGGCCCGCCACGCGGTTCGGCACGGAGACAAGCGCGTACTTGCCTGTCTGGGCGTTGCGCCACGACTCTAGCGAAGGCGTGGCGCTGCCAAGCACAACGGCCGCCCCCTCAAGGCGCGCGCGCACAACGGCGACGTCGCGCGCATGGTAGCGGGGCGTCTCGCCCTGCTTGTACGAAGGGTCGTGCTCTTCGTCCACCACTACGAGACCAAGGCCATGCACCGGCGCGAACACTGCGCTGCGCGGCCCCACCACCACACGCGCCGCGCCAGTGCGTATGCGCTGCCACTCGTCATAGCGCTCGCCGTCGGAAAGCGCCGAATGCAGCACCGCCACCTTGTCGCCGAAGCGTCCCGCAAAGCGCCGCACCGTCTGCGGCGTGAGGGCGATCTCCGGAACAAGCACTATGGCGCCCCTTCCGGACGCCAGCACGCCGGCGATCGCCTGCAGGTATATCTCCGTCTTGCCGGATCCCGTCACGCCATGCAGCAGCACGGGACGCGGATCTGCCGCGGAAGCTCCGTCCGCCGCAGGCACCGCCCGCATCACCGCCTCAAGCGCGGCCTTCTGCTCGGCGTTGAGCGGCAGCGGCTTCGTGGGCATCACGCTGCGCCCGGCGAGCGGATCGCGCCGCTGGGCACGCGGCGCGATCTCGAGCGCGCCCTTTTCCGCCATCGCGCGCAGAGTCGAGGGAGACGTCTTGAACTCGCGCACGAGCTGCTGCATCCAGCCGCCGCCAACGCGCCTGATTTCGGCAAACAGCTTCCGCTGGTGCGCGGTGAGCCCCTCCGCCGCGCCGAGCGCGTCCACATACAGCAGCTCCTTCGGCTTCATCGTGGGCTTCAGCACCGCGGCCGGAAGCGCGGCCTTCAGCGCCGTCTCGATCGGAGATGCAGTGTAGCCGGCAATCCACTTCACCAGCTCCAGCAGCGACGGCGAGAAGAACGGCGAAGCGTCCTCTATCGCCATAACCGGCCT
>CAMIVJ010000420.1 GCA_946401765.1 uncultured bacterium
AGGCTGCCGACGGTGGACGAGCTCGAGACGGCATTTGGCGGCGAGATGCGCCGCGAGGTGGCGGAATGGACGGCTACGGTCGATCCCGTGAGCGGATGGTGCCGCATCCTCGGATCGCCCGCGCTGTCGCGGGAAGGCACGTGGATGCGCGCTGCGGACAAGCCGTCCATCGCCACCGCGGGATGCCATGCGAACTACCTCGGCTTCCGTCTGGCGACGGGTCCTTCTCCCGATGAGCCCATTGGGCCCCGCACGCCGCTCGACCCGGCGCTCAACGCGCTCGGCCAGATCGAGAACCCGGCGGCAGTGTACAAGTGGGACGAGGGTAGCAGGTCCCTTGTGGACATCACTGCAGAGTGGGAGAATCCCTCTGGCGACCTCTCCTATGACGTGCCCGTTGTGTTCACCGGCGAGGGCGAGGTCGTGTACAACATGGGTTCGCTCAACGTTACGCTAGGTGGCGGCTTCGCCGCGCCCAAGAGTACGCTGTTCAGAAAGGGCGGCTCGGGATCGCTCACGGTGAAGGGCTATGTGAAGAGCGGAGTGTGCGACAGCGCGAACGGATGGCGCATCTGCTCGGATGGCGAGCTTGAGTGCGACGGCGTGACGTTCTCCGGGCAGGGAGTGCAGTTCTTCGCTGCCGACGGCGCGCTGCGCCTGAAGGGCGACAACGACTTCTCCGGCGCGGACATCGTTGTTGACGCGACAATCCTGAACGAAGCGGCCGCGAACTGCACGAACTATGTGGCGGCGGCAGCGGAGCCGACGACGTTCCGCGCGAGGCGCATCACGAACAAGGGCGCCAACTTCACCGGCATAGGCGAGAATGTGTGCGTCACGCTTTCCAAGGACTACCAGTTCGGCGGCTCGTATCAGCTGGAGGTGGAAGGGTCTATTGACGCCGATGCGTTCAACATGCTGGGGAACCACGATCCGCTGATGATCGGAGCGGGCACGATGAGCATGGGATACATCGGGTACGCGGTGAACGCGTGGCCGCGCCTCGGAGTGTCGAACCTCGTGTTCACGACGGCGCGGCCGTTCAGGTCCAATACGCCCTCCACGAAGAGCTACTACGGCATCTTCATCGGAGGCCAGACGGTCAACATCTCCTCCACCTGCGGCTGGACCGTTCCCGCGAAGGACCATTTCGGAATGCCGATCTACTTCGTGGCGGATACGAGAGACGGCACGCTGTGCACGCGGCCGACGGTGACGTTAGATGGGCCGCACGACGTGCTCTACGCGCCCACGGCGTCCGCCGCCACGCTGAGCAGCACCGCGTTCACGTCGCCCTGGAACATCGAGAAGTCCGGCACGGGGACGCTGACGATGAAGACCGCGATCAAGGGCGACATCGCGGTAAACGGCGGTACGGTGAAGATATCCGCGATGCCGTGCGAGGGCGCGACGTCCGCTTCCGGCGATGGCAGGTGGGCGATCGACGAGGCGCTCGCTCTCACTGCTGGTCAGAGGATAAACGGCCCGTTCGTGCCGGGCGGAACGCTCAGCTACAACTTCGCGGGCAACGGCGTGGGCGAGTATCTGGTGCTGAAGGGGTGCGGACTTTCGGAGGGCGACATCGCGGTCGAGACGAGCCTCGACGCGGCGGACAGCCTGACCGTGAAGCGCGACTGGACGGGCGGCGATCTGCGGCTCGTCGTGGAGCCGGTTGGAAAGCGCATAGCGGAGTGGACTGGCGGCGGTGCGGCAGGAAAGCCGCTTGATCCCTCCAACTGGCGCGTCACGGAAGACGGCGTGGAGGTGCCTGGCGCCGTGCCTGACGCATCCACGTTCGTACGCATAGCAGGCGCGGTGACGCTCAGCTTCCCCGTGACCGAGGGCTTTGAATACGCCGGGCTGATGCTCGCCGACGATGCGGCGCTCGCGGCTGACTGCGACTGGCGCGGACTCGGCGCGGTGGCGCTGCGCGACGGCGCGTTCATCGACCTGCGCGGGCGCCGCCTCGACGTTTCCGGCTTCACTGGAGTCACGGCGGGCAAGGCCGGCGTTACTGATTCCACGACCGACGAGGAGCATCCAGGAGAGCTGCATCTTCATGTTGCGGAAGGCGCCACGTTGACTAACGACAAGGCCGCCTTCACAGGAAACATGAAGCTCGTAAAGGATGGCGCCGGCACCTACGTGGCGGCCTTCGCCCCGCAAACCTACACCGGCGGAACTCTTGTGGCGGAAGGCACGGCGCGGCCGCCTGACGGCAACGGCGCGAATACGACGTACAGCGGCGACGCGTTCAAGGCGTTCGGTCTTGGGGACGCCAACATAATCGAAGTCGCGGAGGGTGCCGTGTTCGATTTGCGCGCCAACTATGCCTATCGGAGGTTTGTGCGCCTTGCCGGCGGCACGCTCAAAAACGGCGCCGCCGACATGACGAAGACGACGTGGGGCGGATCGGGCATCGGCTCGCTCACGGCGAACTCCACGCTCGACGTCTCGTCTTCGATAGTCTTCCAGAGCGCGCTTTTCGATCTCGGCGGGCATACGCTGACCGTTCCCATCGTCTATGCAAAGCATCTGTACGTTCACGACACGACATTCACCAACGGAGTCGTCGACATCACCTCCGGCGGCTATCTGCACACGATCGCCGCGATTGACGCCTCGACCGTGGACTTCAAGGTCGGCTGCGCGCTGTATCTTGAAGGCAGCATCGACGTGCGCGACTACGAGCCGGTGTGGGACAATGCCGCGTACAACAAGGGCACCGCGGCGCTGAACGTGCACGGCGCGTTTAGGCCGGCCGCGCATGATCTCTTCTACGGATGCACGATGCTCGACGGCTCCACGCTAGACCTCACGAACCGCACCACGCCGCTTCCGATGACTGCGGTCTTCACCGACGGCGGCAAGAAGACGCTTGAGTTCGCGAGCGGCGCGACGGTGAAGGTGAGGGTGGACTCCAAGGCTTTCGGCGAGGGCGAAAAGCTTGTGGAGTGGAGCGCGCCGCCGGCCGGCGTGACCTTCGTCTCCGACCGCGCCGGCCTGAAGGTCGAGGCCAGGGAAGACGGGCTATACCTCGTCAACATCGGCACGCTCATCATCGTGCGTTAGTGCATAGTGCTGAGTAAACTCTCAAACCTTCAAACTTTCAAACTC
>CAMIVJ010000421.1 GCA_946401765.1 uncultured bacterium
ATGTCGCTTCCCATCTTCCCGAAATCGACGGACGGACGCTTTTCCGCGTCAAGCCCGAACACCGGGCTGCGGCGTTTCCCCGGTCTTGCCGAGACGCCGCCCGTCTGCGAACGCCACTCCGCGACCTGGCCGCCCGTGCCCAGCACGAGCGACTTGCCGTCCGATGCGTCGAGCAGCATCGCGGCCTCCCGTAGCGTTGCAGGCTCCGCCAGCGCCGCCGCCGTGCAGGACGCCGCCAATCCGACTAGAGCGTATTTGATTGCTGTCTTCGTCATTGCACTTCTGCCTTTCCCTTAAAGATTGTCACTTTACGGCCAAGAGGGGACAGCCCCAACGCTATTCAAGTGCCAATTATGAGAGAATCTGCGGGGACGGCCCACGCGGTCTTATCAAGCGTCACGGAGCGGAGAAGATCGCCGCGTCACCGGGATCAAGCCAGAAGATGTCCGAATAGGCATCGAGCTTGGCGCGGGTACCATCCCTGCGGACGATTTCCGATCCGGGCGCGAACTTCGCCTTGAACGCCATGTCGTCGTTCGGATTGCGGTTCACGACCATGAAGTAGTCCTTGCCGGCGTTGTTCAGGTGCGATACGACGAACTCGCCGGACTGGACGGTCGAAAACGAAGTCACGAACGACGGAAGCAGCTTGGGGTCGAAACGCTTCGTCCCAAGCGGGATGTCGATGCCCGTATGCCGCACGCTCCGCACCTTCGCGCCGACAAACACGTAGGCGCGCGCCTGGAGCTCGGCGTTGAGTTCGCGTACGCGCTCGAACATCGGGCCGCGCTTGCCGTCGTAGAGGATCGGCGCGTTGTTGTAGCCGTGGTACGGCTTCGGAATGTAGTAGCGGAAGTATTGGAGCCCCTGCGCGCCGTAGGCGAGGTTGGAATACTGCTGCAGGCGGAAATGCTCCATCGTCGGGACTGGATAGTCCTGCCCCGGATAGTGTCGGTGCGCCGCAAGAAGCGCGAACGCAAGCATCGGAATGTCGCGCTCGCGGGCAAGCGCGCTCGTCGTCTCAAGCGTCTCGTACCACCGCTCCTTCAAAAACACGCGCGCGCCGTGTAGCCGGAAGTCGCCGTCTTCAAGCGGCTTGAAGGAGAGGACGGGATACGTGTCAAAGCTGATCAGCTTGAGCGGCACGGCGGCATACAGCGCCCGGATGTATTCGTCGTGGGTCGCAAAGCCAGTGAACTTCATCTGGCGCTCCTCGTCCTTGCGTTCACGCCTGTCGCACAGTGCGCCGAAGAGATTCACATAGCACGCGTGCGCAGGGTCAAGCGCCTCGTATCTCGCCACGCAGTCGCGGATGCCGTCGAAGACCCGCTTGTGCGGCTCATCGGCAATGTAGTAGTATTCAAGCGCGGGAGAGTCCTTGCAAGCCGCCGTGAACGCCTTTGCTTCGTCAGTCATTCGCTTGATGTCATGCAGTCCAATGATGAGTTTGACGCCGGCCTTCTCCGCTTCGCCGAGAATCCTCTTTGCGGCGCCAGCCGAGGCACACCACTGCACGACGTGAGTAAACCCGGCCTCTTTCGCCTCGGCATACCGCGCCGCCGTCGCCTCCGATTCCGGAAGCGTTCCCCACACGATCAGGGGAAGCTTTGCATCTGCTAACGCGGCAAATGGAAGAAATGCGCAAGCGGCAACCGCCGCCGTAGTCAAGACCAGCGCTCTCGCGCTTAATCTCGCGATTATAGTGCTTTCCTGCAACTTTTTCATTTGCCGGTCTCCTTGCTGGCCTCCTTATGAGTTTGCCTGCTTGCTTGGGATAGTTTAACACATTGTCTCTGGCCATCCAAGCCGAAATGTTTTCCTGCGCCGCATGTCAGCGCACGAAACTCAGCGGGGACAGTCCCCGCGCGTTCTTCTTCTAGCATGCACACCCCTGCTGGAGCAGTATGTGACGGCCTTCGCCGTGCGGTCAGATCTGCCTGTCGACGAGCGTGCGGAAGTAGGCAATCGTCTTGGCGAGGCCCTCCTGCAGGGGAACCTTGGGCTCCCAGGAGAGCAGTTCCTTGGCGAGGGTGATGTCGGGCTTGCGGCGCTTGGGGTCGTCCTTTGGCATGGGGCCATAGACGAGCTTGGACGTTGACTCCGGCAGCTGGCGGAGCGTCTCCTCGGCGAGCTGGCGGATCGTGTATTCGCCTGGGTTGCCGGTGTTGATCACCGCGGCGCCAAGGTTATGGCGCGCCATGAAGTCGTCGATGACGTCGCGCTCGAGCGACATGTAGATGCGGAAGGCGTCGATGAGGTCGTCGCAGTACTGGAAGGAGCGGGTCTGCGAACCGTCGCCGAAGAGCGTGATGTCCTCGTTGCGCAGTGCCTGCATGATGAAGTTGGAGATCACGCGGCCGTCCTTGGGGTGCATGTTGGGCCCGTAGGTGTTGAAGATGCGCACCATGCGCACGTCAACCCCATACTCGCGGCGGTAGTCGGCGCAGAGCGTCTCGGCGCAGCGCTTGCCCTCGTCGTAGCAGCTGCGGATGCCGATCGTGTTCACGTTGCCCCAGTAGCTCTCCACCTGAGGATGCACAAGAGGGTCGCCGTAGATTTCGGAGGTGGAGGTGTGCAGCACGCGCGCCTTCGTCTTGAGGGCGAGGTCGAGCACGTTCATCATTCCAAGGACGGAGCTCTTTGTCGTCTCGACCGGGTTCTTCTGGTAGTGGATTGGCGAGGCGGGGCAGGCGAGGTTGTATATCTCGTCGAACTGTCCCCAGAACGGCTGCGTCACGTCGTGCAGCACGAACGAGAACTTGGGGTTGCCGAAGAGGTCGTAGATGTTGGCCTTTGTGCCGGTGAAGAGGTTGTCGAGCGCCGTCACCTCGTAGCCGTCGGCAAGGAGGCGGCGGCAGAGATGCGAGCCGAGAAATCCCGCGGCTCCGGTGACAAGTGCCTTTTTCGTGATGAGCATATTCTATTTCCTTTCGGTGAAACGAGAAGATTATACCATAATGAGTGCCTAGTGCCTAGTGCGCAACCAGAAACAAGAAACTAGAAACCAGAAACTTCTAAACCGCTACGGCGTGAAGTCGGTAGGCTTGAAGTAAACCGTCTCGCGGCGCGCGGCGGAACGGAGCGCGCCGAATGCGGCGACCATCGAGGC
>CAMIVJ010000422.1 GCA_946401765.1 uncultured bacterium
GCATCGTCGTCTGTGCGCTCAGTCTGGCCGTTGTGGACTGTCGGATCAAACCCATAGCGGACTTCCCAGCCATCGTCCATGCCATCACCATCTGTGTCAGGCTGAAAAGGATCGAGTCCAATGGCAGCTTCCTGCGCGTTTGTCAGACCATCGCGGTCGGGATCTGCGTCCGCATTCGTGCGTGGATTGCCGTCCGACTCGTTGTCGGCCAGCGGATTCATACCATGCGCAAACTCCCATCCGTCGGGCAACCCATCGCTGGTACTTCGGGCGGATGTTGAGTCGCCCGCCGTATCCATAGATGCCCTCCTCTCGGTCGGAATCATCCACGTATCCGTCAACCACCTCGCGCACCGTCACTTTAAGAGGCTTGATGTTCATGCGGAACATTATACAAACTTCTTTGATTGAACGCAAACACGTTCTTTGCCCTGTTCGAAGTTGTGATTCGTGGTTCGTGGGGAGTGGGGAGTGGGGAGTGGGGAGTGGGGAGTGGGGAGTGGGGAATTCTATTTTACGGTTGGAGCGGAGAGGGCTTTTTCAACTGCGGCTTCCACTTCCGCAAGCGGTGCCGTTGGTTCAAACCGGCGGATGATGCGTCCGTCGCGCCCGATCAGAAACTTGGTGAAGTTCCATTTGACGGACGCCTTCTTTGCATAGTCGGGATCCTTGGCCGTCAGCATCCTGTCGAGAACCGGCGCAATCTTGCCGTCCTGCGGGAAACCGTTGAATCTTGTGCCGGACGTCAGGAACTTGAAGAGCGGCGACGCCTTTTCGCCGTTCACATCGACCTTCGCGAACTGCGGGAAGGTCGTATTGAACTTCTGCACGCAGAACGCGTGTATCTCCTCTTCGGTTCCCGGCGCCTGCGCTCCAAACTGGTTGCACGGGAAATCAAGAATCTCGAATCCCCTGCCCTTGAGCTTCTCATACATCGACTCAAGGCCCTTGTACTGGGGCGTAAATCCGCATCTTGTCGCCGTGTTGACGACGAGCAGCACCTTGCCCTTGTAGTTCGAGAGCGGTGTCGCCTCGCCTTTGAGTCCCTTGACGGTGAACTGATATACGGTGTCGGCCTTGCCGTTGTCGGCTTTTGTTTCGGCGACTCCGGTCATGAGCATCATGGCCGCAGCAATCGTGATCGCGATGGTTTTCATTTCGGGTGCTCCTTGTTGGTTTTGGTGCTGCTGAAAGTATACTATAATTCACATCGAACCGCAATGATGCTTCAAGAATTATCGAAAAACGTTTTGAGCTATCGCTTTGTACTTGATTGGCGGTGTCCATTTTGCTATATTATCACCGAAAATCAATTGTCGAAAGGAGAACGGACGATGACAATGCAGAACAAAGCTGGCTACGCCTTGTGCGCGGCAATGGCCGTTATATGCGCGGCGGCGTGGGGTGGGGAAAACCTCATCGTAAACGGCGACTTCGAATCCAGCACGGGCATTGGAAGCGGCGCGGTCACGCAGGTGAGGGACGGAGCGTCGATTGCGCCATGGAAGGCATTGCGCGCCACCAACGTCGGCGTCGTGCGCGCCGCAAAGGCGGAGAACTGGAGGTTGACTGGGGCACCCAAGAACGCGTGTGGCACGTTCGCCATCTACATGCAGCCGTCGAGCGACGCAGGCGACGTGAGCATCTACCAAGACGTGACGGTGCCGGAACCCGGCTTCTACAAATTCTCCGGCAAGTTCATAGCGCGCGCCAACGGGAACAACGGCAACACGTTCTCGTTCAGCCTCGGCGGAACGATACTTTACTCGGCAAGCACCACGAAAACCACTTTCTGGCAGAAGTTCGTGCGCACCGTGTACATCCCCTCGCCCGGAGTATATCGCGTGGAGATCAAGAGCTACTGCGCGAACAAGGACCAGATGACGCTCTTCGACGACTTCGTGCTGGAGAAGGTCGAAGACGTGGTGACGGACGGCGCGCCGGAAACGCCCGCGCTCGTCCACCGCTATTCGTTCAACGGCAGCTGGGACGACGCGGTTGAGGGCGGGCCTGCCGCCGTGCCGGTGGGTGACGCGGCGCTGGACGAAAACAACGAGACTTGCACAATGTCCAACACAACCTCCAACAACCACAACGACTACGTCCATTTCGGCGCGGACTTTCTTCCCGTCAACGGCCAAGTGACGCTGGAGTTCTGGTTCACCGAAAACACGGCGCAAAACTGGGCACGCCTCTTCCACACCGGTCCAGGCGACACCGACCTCATCATGTTCGCGCTTCGGCAAGGCGGTACCACCACGACGCCCGTCATGCGCATGACGAGCCTGAACGGCATTGCGGGTAACGCGGGCGGGACGATGCCCGCGTTGACGAGTGGCACGCCCTATTATGTTGCCATGGTTCTGAAGCCGATCCTAACCGAACGCGGCGGCACCACGGCGACGGTGTACCTCTACAACGCCACCACGCACGAACTGATGGGCACCGCATCCGTCGATGCACGCGACTACTCGTTGAAGGACTTCACGCAGAACGACTTTTTCCTCGGCGACAGCCACGTGTGGAACGACCCCGACGCCAAGATGTCGGTGGACGAGTTCCGCGTGTGGAACGTCGCCTTCACCGAGTCGATGATCGCCGCCAGCGTCGCGGCGGGTCCCGATGCCGCCACGCTGCCCGATCCGGCGGAGGCGATCGCGTCCTCTCCGGCCGAAGAGCCCTGGACGGGCACGGCCGCTGTGACTGTGGAGGATTCCGTGCGCGGCCTTTCCGGCACGAGCGCCGGCAGCTACACGATTGACGGCACCTCGCAGACCTTCACCGCGCCTGCGAGCGCGACCGATGCCGCAGGCCGCACCTGGCAGCCGACCGGCTACAAGCTCGAACGGTACGACGCGGCCAGCGAGCGCTGGTTCGTCGTAAAGACTGCAGCAGAAACATCGGTTGAATGCGTAAACAGCAGGGAGTGGGCGCAGACGCGCCTCACCTGGCACTGGAAGATGACGGACGGCGTGCTTGCATACGATGCGGACTGCTACGTCCCGAACGGCCTCCTGCTGCACCTCGACGCCATCCGCAACGCAGGTCTCACGGCGGAGCACAGCATGGACGCAACGACCTGGGCCAACCTCGGCTCGGCCGGCGGCG
>CAMIVJ010000423.1 GCA_946401765.1 uncultured bacterium
CGTCGAACATCTGCACGCCGCCGATGCCGGCCTTCGCGAGCGCCTCGAAGTCGCATGTGATGCCTTCCTTAGTCACGTTGCCGTTCATCATGTGGTACCACGTATGCGGCTTGGCCGAGTTCGGCGGGGCCTTGAAGCCCTCCTCCAGCGTGATGGCGCCGAGCGGCAGGGCGCACGCGAGCGCGGCTGCCGCCGCGAGAGTCAGCGTCTTGCAGTTAATGGTTTCCGCCTTGTGCTTCTCGAGGTTTTCATGCCGACAGTACTTCACGTCCCGGCCCTAGCGCAGCAGGAACACGGAACCGCCGAGATACACGAGCCTGAGGCCCTTCTTCTCGACTTGTTGTCCCTCTTCTCCGGGCACCATCTTCGTGTCGGGCACGAGCCTGAGGCCCATCTTCTTCGACTTGGCGTCCGTAACGAACTTAAGGCCAGCGAGGTTGGCCGGCTCCTCGTCCCACGTCACCACGAACGGATTCGCCGAGCGCGTAAGGGCGAAGAGGTCTGCGCGCCCGTAGAGGTTCACGGTCACCTCGGCATCGTCTGCGAACGTGACCGTCCTGGACGAATTCTTCGTGTTGCCTTCCGTGCTGTCGGCAACGGGCATCGTTGTGTGCCATGCGCCGCTGCGGCCTGCGAGGTTGATCGTGGAGCCGTTCTGCATCTGGCAGCCGTAGAAGATGTCCGTTGTCGGCGTGAACATGCCGTACACCTTGAACGCCTGGGTTCCCTCGTTGTGGATGGAGGTGGACCTGTACGCCGTGTAGTCGCCCACTTCCACCACGCCGTTCGCGCGGACTGCCGCCGCGCACTTGATTGTAGCGTCCTTTGCCGTGATTCCCGCATTGCCGGTCTCAAGCCATCCGCCGGATATCACATCCACCAGTCCGTTGCGCACTTCCGTGTTGTAGAGGTAGAACAGCTTGCCAGAGACGTTGAGGTTCACCGTGAGGGCATTCCCGCCCAAATCGAGGAATGTGCGCGAATACCCGTTGCCGATGAAACCATAGCTGTTCTGCAGGTTGAGCGTGGAGTCTGCCGTGAGGGCCATGTACTTCATCTGGGCGGTGCCGCTGCCTAAGTCGGCACCAGAGGCGTTCTGGAAAGTGCCGCCGTTGAGGACAAAGGCGTTGTACCAGAAATCGTACTTGCCGTTCACCTCGAACGTCGCCCCTTCGTTCACCACTACCGCGCCGCTCGTCATGCCCGTGTCGCAGCACGCGAAGACCACGTTGTCGATGGTGTTGGCCTTGTCGCTGGACGTTGAAGGCTGGTAGAACTGCAGGGTGTACGTGCCGGCAGCTTCTATCTCCACGGTTCCCTCGCACACGGAGTATGTGTCGGCCGTGGTGGTGACGGTGGCGAGCGTCTTCGACACGCCGTTGTGGATCAGGCGCAGCTCGGTGGTTGCGCCGATGTATCCAGGCCGCCCGGCGTACTGGAAGTAGTAGTAGTAGGTGCCGGGCGTCTTGACCGCGACGTCCTGCGAAACATCCACTGTGCTGTTGTTGGTCTGCAGATAGAGCGCGTACTTGGCAATGGTCCCGTTGCGTCCTTTTGCCACCCACGTGCCGCTCGACTTGGAAAGGCCGTAGCGCACGGTGTTCGAGCCCGACCAGTGCGGCAGCGAGAATCCGTTCCCTCCGTTGGCGTACGACCAGTCACCGCTGTTGTTGTACAGCGCGGTTCCGTCGTCGAAGTTTCCGTTCCGAAGCAGGTTCACCGTGCCGAGCGGGAACTTCGGGCCGATGAGCCCGGGCTTGAGCATGCCCTCCTCGACCACCGTCCCGCCGGTGAATTCTGGGCTTACGGTGGATGCGACGAGCGTCCCCCCGCCGGTCTTCACCAGCTTCACGTCGCCCGCGATCGCCACGCCCTCCAGTGTGAAGGTCTCGCCCTCCGGCACTTCGATGCGCAGTTCGCCCGGCGCAGCGGCGGAGTTCTTCACCGTGGCGCCGACGTAGTCGTCGCACACCACGCCGACCGTGGTCAGGGCGTGTCCGTTGAGGTCGATCACGGCGCCGCTTGCAAGGCTCACGCGACCGAGCTTGCGCCAGTCGCAGTCGCCGCCTAGCTTTATGACGGTCTGGCCCGTGCCCATTTCAAAATGCGTGGAGGCGAACGGCACCTCGGCGGCTCCGTTGACGGAAACCAGCATCGGCACCTTGGTTCCGTTGTAGGTTATGCTGTTCGATCCCTGGCCGCCCCAGGTGTCGCCGCAGATTATGGTGAATCTATGCCATCCCTCCGCGATCTCCAGATCCACATCCACCTGCGCCGTGTACACCGGGTTCACGAGCAACCATTCACCGTCGATTGCGAGGGCGAAATAGTCGTCGAAGTACTGGCGGATGTGCCAGCTGCCCGCCTGGGCTGGCGTCACCTTGAACCAGCCGTCGAACCTCAGCTGCGACCAGTCGAGCCACGAATACTGCCAGCCCGTGTTCTGCCCGTTGAGGTTTGCGAGGTCTCCGACGCCCATGAACGTGTATTCGCCGAGCGGAGTCGCCATGTACCACGCAGTGCCGCTGATCGCATCGCGGTCGGCGCCGTAGAAGATGCGTCCCCACTGAGTCGCCTTTGGTTCGCCGTCGCCGAACTGCACCCGCCCCCACGGCGGCGTCACGCCCTCCGGCACGCTTAGCGTGGTCGTGCCGTCGGCGATTATCACCGTCGTGTAGTCGCCAGGCGCAACGCCGCCCAGCTGCGTGCCGCTAGCGTTCCAGCAGTTCCAGTTGGCTGGATCAAGCAGGTTCGCGACGTCGCCGCCGCCAGTCCACACCGCCGTTGCAGGACGGTCCGGGAACAGGCGCATCGCCCACAGGCCGTCGGCACGCACGGCTAGCGCGATCTCCTTTGCCTCGGCCGCAACGCCCGAGGCGACGAACACCGCCTGGGGCTCTGCCTCCCACGATGCGAGCTTCGTATCCACTTCGAACCTGCGCGCGCCAAGCTCCACGGTCACTTCGGTTCCGCCGTAGAACGTGGTGGTGGAGGCATCGAACACATCCGTGAAGAACGAGAGGTCGAGCGTCGTCTTGAGATGGCCTTCCGCGCCAAGCGTGACGGTGGGATGCTGCGCGGAGGATCCCGAACGCGCCTGGACGTTC
>CAMIVJ010000424.1 GCA_946401765.1 uncultured bacterium
GTCGAACTCGCCGGGGACTGTCCCCCAAGAATCCCTACAGCCGTTTCCCTCTGATCGTCGGCAACTAGAAACCTGGAAACTAGAAACCAGAAACCTCTAAACTTTGAACTTTGAACTCTCAACTAACCTTGACGGCGCTGAGAATCCAGTGGGGCATGGGAGGAGGCACGGGATGGGCATCGGCTGGATCGAAGCCGGTCTCAACAAGCCAGCGCTTGAGTTCCTCGTCGGAGAACACCCAGCCGTTCTGCGTGGTGAGGGCCATATTGACCGCAAAGAGCGCGCTGAAGGCGGGCGAGGTGTGAGTACGGTCCGTCATCATGTCGAGGATGAAGATGCGTCCGCCGGGCTTCAATGCGCGGTTGGCGCGCGCAAGGATGTCGCATATCTGCTCGGGCGATTCCTGATGCAACGCGCCGAATATCGTGACGGCATCATACGCCTCGTTTTCGTATTCGTCCGTGTGATAGTCGCCCGCACGGCATTCAATGCGCTCTGAAAGGCCTGCGGCCGCCACGCATTCCGCCGCGACTGCGCTGACGGCAGGCACGTCAACCGTCACAATGGAAAGACCGGGATTCGCCTGCGCGATAAGCTCGGCGTAGGTGCCTGGGCCGCCCGCAAGGTCAAGAAGCCTCGTGCAGCCGGATAGATCAAGCATCGGCACAACGCCGCGTCCAATGGCAAGCGCCCTTCCACGCATAGACAGTGCGAATCGGCGCGTGCGCTCAGGATCGTCGCCGAGGTGAACCTGCGGCGGCTCCACGGGTTCACCAGTCTTCGCAAGCTCGGCAAGGCGTCCCCAAAGGGGGTACACGTCCTGATTATAGCGAATCGCCTTCGAGAGATCCGCCGGACCACCCGGCACAAGGGCTGCCTTGCCGGCCGAGGTGTTGAAATAGACCTCCTCCTCCTTGCCGAGGATCCCCGTTGCCACGCATGCATCCAAAAGCAGTCTCAGCCCGCGCGGGGACACGCCCAGCTCGTCGGCAAGCGGAAAGAGCTCGCTCGAACCTCCCGCTTCCTCTATCGCCTTGAAAACGCCCAGATCAAGCGCCGCGAACAGCACTGCGCTTCCGTAGAAGGCGCTTGCAAGATCTACAATCTGCGGGACTGACTTTTCGCTCATTTCATCACCCTTTCAAGCACGGCGGCGCAGCGTCCGCAGTGGCGGCAGTCGTTCGCGTTCACACACGCCGCCACTGTCGAGGCGAAGTCCTCCGGGAACGACTTGTTGTCGATTACGCGTGGCGCGAAGAGGTCGGAATGCACCGGATCCATCAGATCGAGCAGATTCCCGTCGTAGGAATACGACGCATACGCGTTCAACACCTTCACGGGGAATCTGTGGCGGCGCGTAGCGAGCTTCACCACGTCCACGTAAGGCTCAAACGCAGGCACGTCTTCGGGACGTATCCACGTGGCCCTGATGAAGTCCTCCCAGTTCCTGCGCGCATAGTTCGTGCGGCACCTGAAGACGCTGAAGTCGAACTTCGCGCCCACCCCGCTCTGGCGGATGCGGTTGTGCCCGTGCAGATTGTCGTGGAACTGCTGGAACGGACACTGCCGCAGGCATCCCGAGTTCGCCTGCATTCCAAGCACCTTCCCGCGCGAACGCGCCCATTCGGAAAGTTCCTTCATGTATGCGATGTCGCGGTGGCGCTCGCGGCTCGCATAGAACGAGTCGAATAGCTCGTCCACACATTCAAAGCCAACAGTGCCGTGCACGCGGATGTTGACGCTCCACCTGATCTTCACCTGCGGGAAGCGCTGGCGCAGAACGGTGGCTATGAACGGAGACGTGGTGGTGACGATGTCAGGGAAGAGTCCGCGTCCGTTCATGTCGCGGAGCGTCGCCGCCACGAAGTCCGCAAGCTCGGGACTTATTGCGTTGTCGCCGTAGCAGTTGCAGTTGAAGAGAGCATCCAGCAGGATGCCGTTTTCGCGGCACCACATGAGGTCCGCGAACATCCGCTCGCGGACCTCGGGAGTGAACTCCGGCGCAGGGCGGCAGCTGAGCACGCCCGGCCACGCGAAGAACACCTCGCGTATTCGCGCCACCCACGGCGTGCACGCCTCGACGAACGGCTCGTTGAGGAAGTGGCCCACGGCCAGGTTTCTGAGCATACTGCCCGTGGGCGGCGTCATGTTTTCAATTCCTCCCGAACGATGCGGCATCAGCCCTTGGAGATGGAAGCGTGATAGCTCTGCAGCGAACGCACCTCTCCCTTGCCCTCGCGCGCGGCCTTGATGCCTTCGGAGGCGGCAAGCGCGGCGGCGACGGTGGTGAGGTAGGGAACGCGGTACTTGATGGCGGCGCGGCGGATGGAGTTGTCGTCCGCACGCGCGTCGCGGCGTCCGCTCGGCGTGTTGAGGATGAGGCAGATTTCGCCGTTTTTGATGAAGTCGAGAACGTCGGGACGCCCCTGGCCGATCTTCGCCACCATCGTGGCGGGCACGCCCTTCTCCCACAGGAACTTGACCGTGCCCTCGGTGCCGACGATCTCGAAGCCGAGGTCGGTGAAGTTCTTCGCCGCCACTGCGGCATCGTCGGGCTTAGTGGAAAGCGACACGAGCACCTTGCCGGGCTTGATGGGCAGCGGCGAGCCGGCGGCCTCCTGCGACTTGTAGTACGCGAGGCCAAAGGTGTCCGCAAGGCCCAGCACCTCGCCGGTGGAGCGCATTTCCGGCCCGAGGACGGGATCGACCTCCGGGAACTTCTCGAACGGCAGCACGGCCTCCTTCACGCCGAAGTACGGCACGATGTGGCGGCGGTCGAGACCGAGGTCCTTCACCGTCTCGCCGAGCATGAGCCTCACGGCGATCGGCGCCATCTGCGTGCCCGCCACCTTCGAGACGAGCGGCACCGTGCGCGACGCGCGCGGGTTCGCCTCGATCACATACACCTTGCCGTTCTCGATTGCGAACTGCATGTTCATGAGGCCCACCACCTTGAGCTCCTCGGCGATGCGGCGGGTGTATTCGAGAATCGTGGCCTTGTTCTCCTCGCTGATCGAGGCGGGGGGGGGGACGCATGCGGAGTCGCCGGAGTGGACGCCCGCGAGCTCCACGTGCTGCATGATCGCGGGGATGAACACCTGCT
>CAMIVJ010000425.1 GCA_946401765.1 uncultured bacterium
TTCTTCGCCACGGACTTCATCCAGGAGACGCTTCTCGCATCGTTTTTCATGATGGCCTTCTGGACTGGCACGGAATACTTCGCGGCAAGATCATGTGTTCCGCATGCGGAAGACCAGCAGACGGCAGTGGCGAGCGTCCCTCATGCCCGCATGAAGCCAGGCACATGGGCGCTTCTCTTCGGCATCGCGTGCGGACTCATGTTCTCCACCAAGGAGACGTGCGTCCTGTCGTTCGGCGCCGCGGGGCTTGCAGGCGCCCCGCTGTTGTGGCTCAGCAGAAAAAGACTTGCGATTGAGACGAGAGACTTCATACTCGCCGCGGCGGGATTCCTCCTGACTTCGGTCCTATTCTTCTCTTCGTTCGCGACAAACTGGGCGGGCGTGTACAACGCGTTCATCGCGGCGCCGCTGTCATACCTGCACCGCGCCGCAGGCGACGCGGCATCCGAAGGCGCCGCATGGCATGTCCATCCCTGGTGGCAGTATATCAAATGGCTGTTCGCGGGCAATGGCGTCTTGTGCTTATTCACGGCACTCGGATTTCTCGCTGGGCTTTTCACCATCTGCAAACGAAAGTCCATGACGCCTGCGGTGAGGAACGCCTTCGTCTTTCTTGCCGCCTGCTCCGCGCTGCTGCTCTCGTTCTACTCGTTCATCCCGTACAAGACGCCATGGTGCGCAGTGCAGATTCTCGTGGCGATGGTTCCCGCCGCATTGCTGGGACTATACATCCTGTGTTCGTCATCGCGGTCAGGTGCAATCAAGTTGGCAGGGGCGCTCGTTGTGGCAGTTCTTGTGCTCTCGGGAAACATCCCCTCGCTCAGGGCGATTGCGCGCGATCCTGATTCAAGAGACATTCCCTTCAACTACGCACACTCCTCGCCCGAGGTGAAGCAGCTTGCCTCTGTGGCTGCAGACGCGATGCGCGCCGCCGAAAGGCAGCCGCATGGGGAAGGACGCCAGCCACCGTTCATCGCGGTTGCGCTTCCCCCCACCGACACTTGGCCCTTCCCGTGGTACAACCGCGCGTTCGAGGCGAAGACCGGCTACTGGACGAAGTTCGAAGACCTCGTCGAGCTAGAGAAAAGCGGCAGCCGTCCCACAGTTGTGATAGTGCCGATGACAGAAGGCCATCTCGCCCAGGCTCTTTTCCCGCACCTCAAGAACACCAAGCGATTCTACATCCGCCCCGGTGTGCGTGCGAGAGTGTTCTGGTGAGATAGCCTTCTGATCGCCCCATGTCACTTCACGGTAATGCGGTAGCGGTTCACGCAGGATTTGCCGCTCGGGATGCTCCACGGGCCGAGGATGCAGTGGCTGGGCGCCACGCCCAGCTGCCCGTCCACGCGCCATGGATTCGGGTAGCCCGGATTTCCGGGCATATCCTCGATGCGCACAACGCCGTTTTGCTCGCGACCTTTGATGGGCATGCTCACCTCAACCCATTCGGCCGGCTTCTGCTCTGCGGACGCATTGCGCTGGCCGCGCGAGTTGACGGCGAATTGGCGTGCGGCGTTTGAGGCGCGATACGGCATGCGGAGGAAGAGCCCGCCGTACGACCATTTGCCGAACGACACGTCGCCAAAGTCTGCCGAGAGAGTCCATGTGAGATCCATCACGTAGTTCGTGCCGTGATCGGTCAGCGTCCACTCCTGCGTCTCCGTGAGAACGGGCGCGCCGTCCGGCTTCGTCCAGCGCGTCTTCACCTTCCAGCTCGCCTTGTTTCCGTCAATGACTGGCTTGGCCACCGGCTCGGGATGGAACTGCCCCTTCTCCTTCTCCCAGAAGTTGATGCCGTTCACCGCATGGAGGCCAACGTAGAGGCCATGCTGCCAAGGATGGTGCTTCGGCACGTTCTCAGTGTACACGCCATTGCCGTCGGGCGCCATGAGCGGATGGATGTACGCACGCTGATCGGTGGCGGCGTGCTGCTCTAGAAGGACAGTTCCCTCCGCGCGCTGCACGCGCCATCCATCGGAAATCGGAACGGCGGTGAGCGCCGCTGCAAGAATGCTACACACGAACATCGTCGAGCCTCCATTCGTTCCTGTACGGGCGCACGCGCAGAAGCTTGTTCGCGTCCTCGTCGTTTGTGTAGCGCAGCGTCTTAGCGTCGAACTTGAGCTTCTTCCCGCGCATGATCGAGTGCATGGCCATCTGGGGCATCATGTCGGAGTGCCAGCATTTCTCGGCCTGCGTCATCACGCACTCCTTGCGTCCCTCGGCTATGGTAGCAACGAAGTCCGCGATCACGCCGCCCTTGTAGTGCGGCAGCTTGATCGGCATCTTTCCGTGCTTGAGACTGGTCTTGGCGATGTTGGGGATGGAGGTATTGAAGCCTCTCTCCTCGCCCTGCGCCCATCCCTTGGTGCCGACGAACTTGACGCCGTGCACGAGACCGTAGGGATTTGTGGCGTTGTCCACGAACTTGAGTCGAAGGCCGTCATCGTAGAGGTAGTCAACGCTCCACGCCACGGCGGTGTCGGTGAGGCTCGAGCCCGGATATGGGAACGTGCCGAATCCGTTCACCTCCACTGGCAGCTTGTGCTCGCGCTGGAGGCCGAACTGGGCGATGTCCAGATAGTGGCAGCCCCAGCACTGCATCATTCCGTTGGGGGAGAACTGGCTCATCAGCTCGGTTGGCCAGATGGATAGCTTCTTCTCGTGGAACGGCACGACCTCGCATGGTCCGCACCATCTTTTCCAGTCCATCCACTCTGGAACTGGCTGCTCGGGCAGAATGTCCCAATGCGAATTGCCAACCGTGGCGCAGATCACCTCCTTGATTTCGCCCAGTTCTCCGTTGAGCGCGAGCTCGGCAGCCCAGCGGAAGTTCAGCATGTCGCGACGCTGGAAGCCCACCTGGAACACCTTGCCGGACTTCTTCGCGGCCTCCACGATAAGCCGACCCTCCTCGATGCTCGGCGCAAAGGGCTTGGCCATGAACACGTGCTTGCCGCTCTTCAGGGCGAGAAGCGTCATGTATGGATGCCAGTGCAGGTTCGTTATGATCACTACTGCATCGACATCCGGCGCGGTGCACACTTCACGGAAGTCTTCAACGGCGCGCACGCCATGGTTCTTGCCGTATGCGCGCTCGAC
>CAMIVJ010000426.1 GCA_946401765.1 uncultured bacterium
GGCGCACGGCGAACACCGTTCCGGCGAGGATGTGCGTGGCCCAGCCCGATTCGCCCGCGCCCGCTCCCGTGCCGATCGCGAGCGAATGCCTGCCGACCTCCATGCGGAACGGAATCGCCTTGCTTGCGCTGCCCCACGATGCGCCCCTGGAGACCTTTATGGTGTCCGTCTTCGAAGAGCGCGATTCTACAATGCGGTTCGCGTAGTGCCCGTCCCACTTGCCGGCGCCGTTGCGGTATGTTGCATCGCCAAGGACATACGACCAGACCGTCGTGTCCTCGTTGTTGTCGATGTTCATGTAGAGGATGAAGTGGTTGGAGATGTCCATGGTGCCGAATAAGCACGGCCAGCGCACCTTCGTGGTGCCGGTGTTGAAGTGCTTTGTCCCGGCGGTGTCGTAGTCGGCAACGACCTGCGTAGTCGCCTCGCAGCCGAGCGCCACCTTGTCCTTCAGCATGAAGTAGTTGCGGCACCTGAACACGTAGCCCTTGTCCGCCCAGTTGCCAAACGCGGAGTCTGGATGCCAGTAGGAGCTGGAAAGGACGGCGTTCGTGGCATCGACCGCGCTGCCGAGCGAGCCGAGGTTCGTCCACGTCGTCGCCTCCGCGTCGTGCTCCGCCGCGAGGCCGGCATTGCGGATGCCGTCGAAGTTGAGGAGCAGCCCGGCCTGCGCGTAGTCGTCAGCATCGATCTTCTTCACTCCGTCCGCGAGCTTCCAGTTCCAGGTGAGGCGCACCATCGCGCGCGCCTCGCAGTTCGTGTATGCGTATTCAGTCGCGGACGACTCCTCGAGAAGCTTCCATGCGCCGGAAGCGTCGCGCACCTCGAGTTTGTAGCCTGTCGGCGTCCACTTCGTGCCGTCCGCCTTCGTCACGCTCGCGGGAGCCGAGAACGTGTGGCCGCCATTCACCATGTAGTCGCCCTCTGGCTCTGTTCCCGAAAGCCCCGCGCCGTTGGAGGCAACTACAACGTTCACATCGACCTCGCCGAAGAAACGCGCGTCGTCGACGATCCTGTTGACCGCGAGTTCCTCCGCGCCGAGTATCCTGCTGTAGACGCGCACGGAGCGCACCTTGCCCACGTACATGCGAGCGCCCATCTGGGCCTCGGTATCGCGTCCCGTGCCAATGGCGTAGGTCCAGGATCCGAGCGCATCCGTGGTGTTGGCCGTCTGCCAGTTCGGCAGGACGGCGTCGTCAATGCTCACTCGCGAATTTGGCGCGTCGTAGATTGCGGTCAGGTACGAAGTCGCCAGCCTGCGCCCCATGCTGTGCGTCGTCTTATGGTTCAGCTTGAACAGGGGAATCGCACCTGGATTGTTTATGCGGTTGAAGTAGACGATGAAGTCGTCGCGCGACGAACTCGCGGTCGCTCCGAAAACAGAGGGATAGTTGACGACTTGCGCCGATTCGTCGTAGTCCATCGAGACCTGTGTGGTCAATTCGCTTCCGAGCGAGATCGTGCCGCCAAGCGCAAAGTACTCCTTGCCCTTGAACGCATATCCGTCCGCCGTCCATTCGCCGAGCTCCGCGCCGGACGGAACGCTCGACGAAAGCACGGAGCGCGCGGCGTCCTGCGCGCTGCCGAGCGTGCCGAGGTTCGCCCACGTCGTGGCGGCGGGATCGTGCGGCGCCGACGCGCCCGCGTTGCGGATGCCGTCGAAGTGGAGCACGAGCCCGCTCTGCACATAGTCGCCCACGTCGAAGTCCTGCGCCCTCTTCGCGAAGCGCGGCATGGAGCTGTCGTACCGCTCCGTCCACGCGCCCGCGCCGAAACGCGCCTCGAACTGCGCGGCGGACGCGCTCTTGACCGTGATCGTGAGGTCCGTAGCCTTGCCGCCGTTCTGTATAGCGCCCAGGTCGCCGAACCAACCGAGGAACTCAGCGCCGCCCTGCGGAACTGCCGTGAGCGAGACCGTCGCCTCGTGGTCCAGCCAGAACGACGCGGCGCTCGTCGCCGCATCCTCGCCCACCTGCACAAGGCCCTTCGACGCATCGGCGGACGCGACGTATATCTTCGCCGAAAGAACGCCGCCCTCGTACTTGTAGTCCTCCACGCCGCCGACTCCGCCGCAGTACGCAAGCGCTGGGGCCACACCTTCGCCGTTCGCCTCGCCGTGGAACGTTCCCGCGACGATGTTCGTGAAGCCCGCGCCAAGGGTCGCGTCATTGTACGGCACGAAGAAATGAACAGGCGTGACGACGTTCGCTCCGTCAACCTCCGCCGTCTCGTCAATCGCGAACGAGTAGATGCGCGAAGTCGAGAAGTTCGCGTATGGACCGGCCGTGTCAGACCTGCGCTCCGCGAAGAGCGGCGTGGAGAGCGTCGCCGTGTTCTCGTGCGTTCCGCCAAGCGCCTTCGTCACAACACCGCCCGGCTCCTGCACGAGGCGAAGCGTCGCGCTGTTCGCAAATGCGTCCTCCGTCACCACGCGGCGGCGATAGTCCACAGCCACGCCTGAGTCCGTCCAGCCCTCGCCGCCGTCGCGCATCGCGAAAGCGAACCTGGTGCTGCCGTTGACGTAGAGGTTGCACCCCGCGACATCGCGCGCGCCGAAGATGCGGGCCTGCTTCGTGTTGACGAGATACTGGAAGTCCGCCGTGTAGCGCGTGCCCGGGGTCGTGCAGTAGCCCGTATCGACGGCGTTAGTGCTGGCGGACTGGACGTACGCGCACTGGCGGAGCGTCCCGGCCGGGTACTTCGCGGCGTATGCCGCCGCGTCCGCCGCCGTGAACGCGCGCGAGAAGAAGCGCAAGTCGTGGAATGCCACGTCGGGATTTTCCGTGGAGGAAACGCAGGGCGAGACAAAGTGTGACGGCGAAGAGCAGAACTGCATCAAGTCGCCGAACGGAATATCGGTCGTCATGGTGTAGGTGGCCTTCAGTACGCCATCCCAGTAGATTTGCAGCATTCCCTTGTTACCGGACGGCGGAGCGTGGTGGACGGCGACGATCGAATGAAAACCCGTCGTATTGCCGACATCCAGCGTGAGCGTCGTCTCGTGCGACCGCTTGTTGGTCGGCACGCGCTTCTCCACATAGACCTTGAACTTGGTCGGATCGGAAGAGGCGCTGAACACGACCGACTTTTTGTTGTCG
>CAMIVJ010000427.1 GCA_946401765.1 uncultured bacterium
CTCCGCTGCGCCTGTCGCACTGGAACATCAGCTCCTCGAGCGTCGCCTGCGTCTCGATGTCCTTTGCAGACCCCAGCGCGTCCGCGAGCGCCGAGGAAAGCGCAGCCTGCGCGTTCTGCGCATCGTCGAAAGCCTTGGCGGCGGGGTTTCCCGCCTTCCACGCGACGGTGTTGTCCGCAGCATTTTTCGTCATCGCCGCAGCGAGATCCCTGCCGCTGAAGCCGTCAAGCGCTTTAAGACTTTTCTGCGCATTCGCGGCAAGCTTCTTCAGGTTCGCAACGACGGACTTCGTAAGCCCCGCGTCCTTTGCGGCCTGCGCCACGGCAGCGGCGTCCATCTTCCCCGGCGCGCACGCCTTGAGCAGAAGGACGTCGAGCGGTCCCACCACATCTGCCGCGCGCGGCGGAGCTTGATCGGGGACGAGCACCTCGCCGCCGACCGGCGCGACGTTCGGCTGCGCACCGCCTGGCTGCACGCCGCCGACGTTCCCGACATTGCCGACGCCGGGATTGTTGACGCCGGGATTGTTGACGACTGGCGGCAGGTTGTTGCCGAGCCCTATTCCGTTATTTCCGCCCATTGTCTCGTCCTTTTATGTCGAGTGCCATGGATGTCTTCTGCTGAAAAGTTGAAAGGGGCCGGGCGCTGCCGCTAGGCGACGATGGGGCCTTCGTCGCGCTGCGCGGCGATCTCCTCCTCGACGGTCGGCTTCAGGTTCATCGTGAAGTCCATCATGCATTCTTTGGCGTTGATCTTGAACTCCTTCGCGAATGTGTCCACTGTCCGCTCCAGCTTGTTCGCGTGGAATTGCCGGGTGCCGTCGGGCATGTCCTCCTTTTCTTCGAAGAATGCCGCTCCCTCGCTGTCGTCGAATTTACTGAAGTCCAGGTCCGCGAGGCGGTTGAATTCGTCGCCCTTCAAGGTGTAGTCCAGCGTGCACTTCCACCTGCTGCCTTCGCCAACGGTGATTTCGTCATTCAAGCCGTCGTTCGTGGTATTGTCCTTGATGTCCGTGAGCGGATTGTCCATGACGTAATGGAGTGCGATTCCCCCGTCACTGCGCTTTTCAACCGTGTAGCTCCTGCTTTGCTGATCGCCGACGAACCACTCCCCGAACGCCTGATCGCTTTCTCGTGGTTCAATGGCGATTTTCGAGCCCATCTGCGCTGCCTTTTCCGTCTCCTGGGAGATCATGGCCATCAGCAGGTGGACCTTGTTCTTGTCCGAGGCCTTGGTGAGGCCCTCGTAGGTCGCGTTGGCGTCGCCCGTGACGAACTGCGCCAGTTCGTCGCGGGCCGTCTCGAACTTCATAGTGATCTTGAAGCTATTCTTGCCGTTTTTCAGGGTGACGTTGGTGCCGCGATAGATGTCCTTCTCAAACTGGCATTCCTGGCCGGTGACGATCTTCTTCATTTCGCCGCAGATGTTCCAGTTCATCATGGCGTTCGCGTTGGCGCTCAGGCTTTTGCCGAGCTTTTCCTCCGGCTTGCTGGCGTTGCCGAGCTTGGCCCGGAGAAGGTTCTTCATGACTTCCGCGCCCTGTCCGCTTCCCGTCACGGTCGCGTTGATGTAGTCGTCCGTCCTCTTGGCGTTGTAGGCCTCGGCCGCGGAAACGATGTCGGAAACCATGTTATCGCCGCCGACGGCCCTCATGTTGAGATCATCCTCGATGAAGGGGATGGGCTTCATCTTCGGCTGGGAGGGATTCATCCGATTGATGTTCTCATTGACTGCGGCGTCCAGCCCCCGCAGGCAGAGCTCGCACTCGTCGGCCACGGACTCGGCGCCCTTCCGGATGTCCTCCGACTGGCCGTCGAGCTGCTGGAAGTCCTCCGTCCTGCACTCGCGGTAGAAGGCGAGCAGCTGCTTGGATGTACTGGAATTCAAGATGTTGTGGAGGTTCCGCAGCGCGACCTGGTTGCACTGGGACATCGCCACGCTTGTCAGGAAAAGGCGGGCGTTGGTTCTCTCCTCGGGGGCTTCCAAATGGTTCGCCACGCCGGAGGACACCATCGCGTCGTCGAGCGCCCTGTTGAGATCCGCGACGGCCTTGTGGATGCTCCGGGCCGGCGAGGAAGCGGAGAGGTCGCGGATCTGGTCGAGGGGAATCTTGGCGGCCGCCTCGGCCATCTTCGTGAACAATCCTCTGGGGAGGGTATTGCCGCCATGCTCCATCAGAAACGCCTTGCCCGCCGCCACGACCGCCGGATTGCCGTTCGAGGCCGCTTTCAGCTCCTCCAGGTTGGAAACGATGTCTCCAACCTTCTGCCGGATGTCCGCCTCCGTGCGCAAGTCCGAGGTTCCGGTGTACAGGATTTTCTTGGTGATGTTCTTCGTCACGATGTCCATAACGTCGGCATCGCCGTTGCAGGCCTCGAGCGCGATCCGGACAAGCGGCTCGGCCTTGGCATTCGGTTTCTTGCCGAATTTCTTCATGCATGTCTCGACGGCGGACTCGATTTTCGCGTCGATCCCGCCCGCCGCGTCCGCGCCTTGGTCCGCCGCGGCCGCGGCCTGGTCGATCGCGGCCTTGACGGCGAGGATGCGCCGCGCGGTGAGCGGCTTGCCCTTGCCGAAGTCGGCGAGCTTCATCGCGTCGAGGACGCTCATCGGGATGTTCGACTCGCCGTGGAACAGGTCGGCGATCGCCTGCTTGAAGAGGTCGCGCACTTCGTTGTTCACGTCGCGCGATGCCTGGCGGCGGCCGACGTTGCCGATGAAGTCGAATCCGGTCTTCGCGACGATCGTCCGGCCCGCGAGCGGGCCGGTGCCGGCGACGGTGTTCTTCTCGCCGCCGATCTGCGCGATGGTCGAGCCCCCCTTCGCCTGCGTCGCGAAGTCGGTGAAGGCCTTGAATGCGTCGTTGTATCCGTTGATTCCGAGTGGCATGGATGTCTCCTGTTGAAAGGTTGAAAGGTTGAAAAGTTGAAGGGTTGAAGGGTTGGCTAGGCGGCCGGGGCGTCGAAGTGAAGGTTGTAGGAGGCGTTGACGGTCGCTTCGAGGCGGAATTGCTGCGGGATGGCCGCCAGCTGGGCGTCGGCGTCTTTGCCGGCGGCGTTGACCGCCCCCTCGTCGAACGTCGACCAGT
>CAMIVJ010000428.1 GCA_946401765.1 uncultured bacterium
GCGCGGTCGTGAAGATCGGTCCTGAGTACAAGACCGTGTGGTACGAGATCGCCTGCAGCGGGAAATAGCGAAAACTGCGCTACTTGGCGGCGGATTTCAAGTCGGCTAGAGACTCGCCGCGCCGGCCGGCGTTGTGGATGCGCCGCACGTCCTCGTGCGAAAGCGATCGCGTCCAGAGCGCGAAGTCGTCCACGTCTCCCTTTATCCACACCTTGCACTTGCCGGTGCCGTCCTGGCCGATCCAGAACGGGAGGCCGGTCTTGAGGTTGATGGCAGTTGCGTCTTCCGCAATCCAGTAGAGCCTGCCGTCGCGCCCGCCCTGATATATGCGCAGAACGCCGTCCGGGCCACGGGTGACGGCGTAGAAGCACCATTCGCCGTAGTCGATGTCGAACGTGCCCATGTCTAGCCTCAGCTTGTCGTTCGAGAGGGCGCAGTTGAAGCATACGCCCAGATTCTTCACGCCGTCTGTCTTGCGTGCGCCGATGAGGACAATGCCGGGATTCTTGCCGCTTTCCCAGTCCTTGTTGGCGACGATCGGCGCCTGCGGCTGCTGCTGGTCGTCAAGGCGCAGCCAGAGGGTGAACGCAAATTCGGCGTCGTTCTCGAACGCGAGGCTCTCGCTGCCTGCTAGCGAGACGCCGCAGGCGCCTGAGGCGTCAGCCGCCACGCGAAGGCACTTCCCGAACGCGCCGCTTCCCGCGCCGCACGTCGTTGCGCCGTGCATCTTCGGGGCGGCACCGCCGGCGACGGCGTTGACGGGCTTGGACTCGTCGAAGTTCATGTAGACCGCGAGGCCGTCGTCGAGCGGACGCGGACGATCGACTGCGACGGAAGCGGGCGCCTTGCCGTCGAGCTTCATCGTAGAGGCGTCCACGCCGAAATGCGCGAGCGCGAGAGGGGCTAGGTCGTAGTTGCGCGGAGAGCCGGCGATGCGTCCCTGCGGAACGTGCCTGCCGGCGATGACGACGGGAATGGTAGTGGCCTGTCCGCCCCAGATGCCGTGCGATTTGCCGTAGCCGCCGTGGTCGCTTGTCACCATGACAAGCCAGTCCTCTCGGGCGAAGTCGGGGCGGGACGAGATGGCGGAGATGACGTCGCCGATTATGCGGTCGGCGAGAAGAACGTCGTGGAGGTATTCTCCGCCGTAGGGGTAGAAGCCGCTGCGGTGCCCGCCCCAGTCGCCGATGTCGATGAAGTAGAGGATTGCGTCGGGGGCGTCAGATCTGGCGATGATGCGGGGGACGGTTGTGGCGTTCTTCTCGTATGAGCCGTCCATGGGCCAGTTGTTCGTGATGACGGTGGTGAGGGGAAGATTCTCGACTTTTGGGTGGGGCGAGAGTTTCGTGTCGCCTGTCCATGAATAAGTGTAGAGGGCCTTTTTGTCCGGCTGGGCATCGACGAGGCGGGCGAGCCAGCTGGGCCATTCGGCGAAGTTGCCGTTGGGCGTGTCGCCGTTCTTGAATATTCCCGTCTTGGCGGCGGTTACGCCTGTTGCGATGGCGGCGTGGTTGGCGGCGCTTGACGGGCGTGCGTCGTAGAGCGTGTGGCCGGTGAGCGAGCTGAAGCCTTTGTAGCCAGGCTGCCATTTTCCATCGCGCAGGCGAAGGAGGTTTCTCATAGGCGCGTTTTCCACGGCGTCGGCCCGCAGACCGTCAACCATGATCATTATTGCCTTTGGCCTGAGCGGTTCGTTCGCCGCGAGGGCGTTGGCTTCGGCGGTCAGCGTGAGCGCGGCAAGCGCAGCGATAAGTGTCTTTGTCATGATGTTGCGTCCTCTGCTGTTGATTGAAGTATGATACCATATTTTGCACCTCTGTGAAACACGAAAGATGCGTCGTCGGCCAGCAGCAACGGCGTGCGCGTGCGTTGTCGCGCCGAAACCCGATCTTCAAAACTTCAAACCACGGCCCGCCTTGAAAAAACCGCTTGAAAAAACCTGAAAGGGCGCATTGACGCGCGAACGCTTTTTTGATACACTATTTGACCAACGGCGAGATAGCTCAACGGTAGAGCATCAGAATCATAATCTGCTGGTTGAGGGTTCGAATCCCCCTCTCGCCACCATTGAAGCCACCGTACGCGGTGGTTTTCGTTTTTCAGAAAAAGCACGTTCCGCACAGATGAACCTCGAGCCGATAGGATACTTTCACGGAGGCCCCGCGCGCAAGTACGAGGCGCCGCGTCAGGGCGTGTTCGCTGGCGGAGCGGGGCGAGTTGAGCTTCTGCCGGGGAGGAACTTCGAGACGGCTCTTCGCGACCTAGAGGGTTTTTCGCGCATCTGGCTTCTCTTCGCGTTCGACCGGAACGGCGCCACGTGGCGTCCAACGGCGCATCCTCCCGTGACCGCGCCGGGAAGGGCGCGCGTAGGCGTGTTCGCATCGCGTGCGCCGTACCGGCCGAACCCGATCGGCCTTTCCTGCGTGCGCCTTGTGGCGGTTGATGGGCGCGTGGTGGAGGTGGACGAGGCCGATCTCCTCGACGGCACGCCAGTGCTCGACATCAAGCCATACGTGCCAACCGCGGACGCATTTCCCGACGCGCGCGCCGGATGGGTGGAGGCTCAGGACGTGTGGCGCGTGGAGGCCGAGCCCGAGTTCGAGGCCGCCGCGGCGTTCGTGCGCGAGAGTGGCGGACCCGATCTCCTGGCAACTGCGCGCATGCAGCTCGCCGGCGAACCATTCGACTCGTCGCGCAAACGCGTGATGCGAACGGGCGAGACGACGGGCGTGTTCTCCGTGAGGATGTTCCGGCTTGACTTCGCCGTGCAGAACGACGCGCGGCTTGTCACGCTTCTTCGCATCCGCAGCGGCTATTCGCCGGCGGAACTCCTCGAGGCCGACGACCCCTACGGCGACAAGGCCCTGCACCGCGCCTTCGCCGACCGCCGCACGGCGCTCTTGTGCTGACGGCGCTTTTTTGGTAGAATATCCGTTGAACTTTTCAACAAACAAAAGGAGCTAAAAATGGGCGATGTAATCGGAGCGGGCGAACTCCACAAGGGCGTGAAGCTGCTGCTTGACGGCGAACCGTGGGAAATCACGGAGTTCGACTTCTCGAAGCCGGGCAAGGGCCAGGCCATCT
>CAMIVJ010000429.1 GCA_946401765.1 uncultured bacterium
GGAGGATCGTGGGGTTCGCGTACTTGCGCGCGCCCTTGGAGACCTGCATGATCACGGGCGATTTTGTCTCAACAGCGGCCTGAACGATCGCCTGCATCTGCTCCATCGTGTTGAAGTTGAACGCAGGGATGGCATATCCGCCCTTGACGGCCTTGGCGAACATCTTCTTCGTGTTCACAAGACCAATTTCTTTGTAGCTGACCTTCTTCATGTTCTTCCCTTTCATTGGAAAAGTGAGCAAGTATTATACACCCGGCGGACGCAAAAGACAAGCCACATTTTTGAGCGAGCAAGTTTGAAGTTAGAAGTTTGAAGTTCAGAGTTTAAAGATTGATGTTTCTGATTGCGAGCTATACTTGAACCTTGAACTATGAACTTTAAGCTATGAACGTTTTCGTGACACATCTACCTCAATTTGTGTTATACTATCATAAACAATTGGGGAGACTCCAATATGAAACGAGCATTCTCAGCGACAATCGTCTGCTTGTGGCTTCTGCCGCTTGGCGCCGACGTGACGATCAGCGAGTTCATGGCCGACAACGGAACATCGCTCACGACGGCGTCCGGCGCGTTCGCCGACTGGATCGAGCTGCACAACGACGGCGCCGAGCCAGCCGACATCGGCGGCTGGCGCATCGGCACATCGAAGAAGACAACCGCCGGCAAGGGCTGGACGATTCCAGATGGAACCGTCATCCCCGCCGGCGGCTACAAGCTCATCTACACCGACAAGCTCGACTGCGTCACGAACAACGAGCTCCACGCCAATTTCAAGCTCTCAAAGGCCGGCAACGACGACTACCTCTGGCTTGTGGACTCCGACGGCAACGTGCACAGCGATTTCGGCGCCTTCCCCCAGCAGCTCGAAGACATCTCCTACGGCCTCGGCCATCTCACCTCCTCGCTCATCGGCCCCGCCACCTCATGCTCGTACGCCGTAAACGGCATCACCTACTCCGGCACGGGCCGACTCGGCGCAGCGGCCACCTCGTCCTCAGGCTTCCAGTGCACGCGCTACCAGATCAACACGACCGTCAGCAGCGTGGCCAACGCCCGCTCGTACATCGCGAACTCCAACCGCTGGAGCGCACAGCCCGTCTCGGCATCCTACTACACGATCGCATTCCTCGACAACTCTGCCTCCTGCTCCTTCCCCGTCGCGCTCTACTCCCCCTTCCCGGGCTGGACCAACACCACCACCGACCACAACAACTTCGTCCTCACCGCCACGGCCTCGATATACATCCCCGAGGCGGGCGTATGGACCTTCAGCCTCGCGAGCGACGACGGCTTCGCGCTCACAATCTCAGGCTACGGCGTGTCCTATTCGTCAGATGCAGGGTCCCGCAGCTTCGAAGCAAGCCTTCTGCAGTGCAACATGCCATCCGCAGGCGTGTACCAGGTGGACCTTCTCTACTACGAGCAGAGCGGCGGCGCTGGATGCGAGTTCTCGGTGGCAAGGGGCGCGCAGAGTACATTCGACTCAACGAAGTTCTCGCTTGTCGGCGCCAGCGACTGCCCCGTGCAGCACGCGGGCGCGTTCAGCCGATACATCGACACGGACATCTCCGCGCAGATCGTCAACCGCTCCACGCGCGTCACCGCATCGTGGCCATTCACGCTAAACACCGTCCCCACTGAAGGCGACACCGCCACGCTCACCCTCCGCTACGCAGACGGCTGCTCTGTGTCGCTCAACGGACATGACCTCGGCAGCTTCAACCTCTCCTCCGGCGGTGAAGGCGCCCTCTCCAAGCGCAGCGCGCAGGAGGCCGCCACGCCAGTCACCGTGAACGTGCCGTACAGCTTCTTCCAGGAAGGCGCCAACGCTCTCACCATCATCGGCCACAACAACGATTTTGCGGACGGCGACTTCCTCATCGCCCCCGAGCTCTCCTACTCCTTCGCGGCCGCCCATCCCGGGTACTTCCGCACTCCAACGCCAGGCGCCGCCAACACGGGCCGCATCTACGGTCCGCCAACGCCCACCATCGTCGCAAGCGAACCGCGCGGATACAAGACCGCCGCTTTCAACGTGGAGCTCTCGTGCCCCGAACAGCCAAACGGCGCCATCTACTACACCCTTGACGGCACCGAGCCCTCCGCCTCAAACGGCACGCGCTACACGACGCCGATACCCGTGAACTACACCACTGTGCTGCGTGCGGCGATGCCGGATCCAGACAGCGTGCTCGAGCGCACAACCACGCATACGTGGCTCTTCATGAGGGACATCCTCACGCAGTCCTCCACCCCTCCCACAGGCTTCCCCGCAAGCGGATCCGTGAATGGACACACCATGCGCTACGGGCTGAACTCGTCCATCCTCAGCACCGACCGCAACCGCTTCCTGAACGGCATCACGAACGACGAGCATGTGGCCACCATCTCGATCGTCACCGACCTCCAGAATCTCTTCAACGCATCAACCGGCATCTACGTGAACCCCGGCAACGACGGCATAGGATGGGAGAGGCCCGTATCCGTGGAGCTCATCGACCCAGTGCACGGCTCCAACAGCGAGTTCCAGGTGAACGCCGGCATACGCATACGCGGCGCGGCGTCGCGCGGCAGCGGCAACCCCAAGCACTCCTTCCGCCTCTTCTTCCGCGAGCAGTACGGCTCGTCGCGCCTCTACTTCCCGCTCTTCGGCGACGAGGGCGCTGAGTCGTTCAAGAAGATCGACCTTCGCTCCGAGCAGAACCACTCGTGGCACTCGACGAGCGAAATGCGCAACACGCTCGTGCGCGACGTCTTCTCGCGCGACTCGCAGCGCGACATGGGCGAGACGGCCTACGGACGCAGCCGCTACTACCACCTCTACATCAACGGCATCTACTGGGGCATCTACCAGACGGAGGAGCGCGCCGAGGAGCACTTTGCCGAAGACTACTTCGGCACGCCCAAGGAGTTCTGGGACGTGGTGAAGAAGGACGCCGAGCGAACCCTCGGCTGCAACAACGGCACGCTCGACGCATACAACCAGCTATTCAACCTCGCCATCTCGCAGGGCTTCGCCGGCACGCGATCCAACAACTACTGGACCGTGCA
>CAMIVJ010000430.1 GCA_946401765.1 uncultured bacterium
TCAAGTTCGCCTCGCCGAATTAGAAGCGGGCGAGATCGAGCATTGAGCCTGGGCCGAGCGCGCGAAGGTAGATGAAGAAGTAGAAGCGGTTGTCGCATTCCTCCTTCGATCCGTCCACGCGCGTGTACGAGGTCTCGTGTGCGAACTGGAAGCGGTAGCCGATGCAGTCCGTCATCAGGTCGAACCACGAGCCAACCTCGTCGAGGTCGTTGCGGCGGCAGTCGTAGCGGATGTACGGCGCCCACGCGAACCAGTCGCACACGGTGTGCTCGAAGCCGAGCTGCACCACGTTTGAGTACTCGTAGTTCCAGCGATCGTATAGGCTGGGAAGGTAGTTCCAGATGCGGTGGTCGCGGCCGATGTAGCCGGCGTGCCACGCGAAGGTGTCGGTGAGGCGCTGGCGGAAGAAGATGTCGGCGTAGGCGGCCTTGGAGTTTTCGCAGTCGTATTCGGCGCGGGTATAGAACGTGACGTCGCGGGTGGGCAGCCAGCGGATGCGCGTGCCAGGCACGGCCTGGCGGTGTCCGCTGCGGCTGTAGTTGGGGTCTTCGTCCGTGTCGGGGTAGCCGGCGAGGGGGCCTTCCTTGTAGGGGGTCATCGTCTCGAAGGGGATGGCGGCATAGACGTCCCAATCAAGAATGGTGCGCAGAATGTTCTGCTCGTCCGTTCTCTGGAAGACGTTGCGGATGCCGGGATGCACGCCGTGCCAGCTGGTGGGGAGGCCGCGGCCTTCGAAGCCGAACTGGTCTAGCCAGTCGACGGAGCTGTCGTAGTTGTCGAACACGTAGTGGCGCTTGCTGCGTCCGGAGGAGAGCTGCGCGTTCTGGTACGAGTAGTCGATGTACGGCTCGAAGGTGTGGCGCCAGGAGTCGTTGAGCCAGCCTGTCGCGCGCGCGGAGATGGTGAACCCGACTTCGCAGATGTGGCGGAAGAGGGCATCGCCGGAGGCCTTGAGGTATTCGGAGCTGCGCGAACCGCTGTCGCTCCAGTAGGTGCCGCGGTATCCGGCGCGCGGATTGACGGCAAGAACGTCCCAGAGCTTGAAGGGCGCGGTCACGCGGTGCGCGGTGTCCATGCGGAAGGCCTGGTAGTCGGCGCCTCGGCCGCTCTCGCCGAGGTATGGAACGTAGCGGAACATCGGATCGTGCGAGCCGTAGCGGGCATAGTCGTGGTTGAGGTAGCCGGCGCGCGTCTGCGATTCGTAGTTGACGGGAAGGTCCCATATTGGCTGCGGGGCGATGTTGGCCCAGCCTTCGGGGAGACGGGAGGTGCCGCCGTAGAAGTCGTTGATGGGACCGGATACGCTGCCGCCAACGGCCCATGAGAGCCAGCGGTGTTCGTACCATGCTTCATTGGAGGGGAGGGACTCGAGGCGGTGGTCCTTGTCGAAGAAGTCGCGGTTCATGTGCGAGTCGCTGAAGTATGTGGCGTGCACGCGCAGGTCGTCGTTGGGCGAGAGCTCAGCGCTGTGGTCAAGCACCACGCGGTAGCGGCGGCGGTCCACGTCGCTGCCCCAGTTCTGGTAGTTGCGGTGGTGCCCGCTCCAGCGGCGGCGGGTGTAGCGGTCGTAGTCGTCGTCCCAGGCGTTGTAGCCCGAGATCTTGCCCTTGCCGAACTCCTGCAGATCCCAGCGCAGCGACTGCCCGACGGCGAAGCCGTTCTTCGTGCGGTAGTCCACGGAGGACGACGCTCCGAGCTTGTAGCCATCGGGCGTGCCGTCGTCGTACAGGTTGTACACGTATTTGGTGAGCAGGAAGCCGCCCCAGCGCGAGCGGTAGCCGGGCATTGCGCGCAGGCCGTAGTCGGTGTTGAGCGGGTAGTACCACATGGGCACCCAGAGGACGGGAACGTCCATGTACCTGAGCCACGCATTCTTCACAAGCACGGCCCTGTCCTGGATGTATGTGAAGTCGCCGCGGAGATCCCAGTGAAGGTGGTCCACGTCGTTTGAGCAGGTGGTGGCCTTGGCGGGATTGCCGAAAGCGTAGATTCCGTCCACGCTGCGAGAGACGCGCTCCGAGAAGAAGCGGTACGGCGCGGCCGTGGCTGTGACGGAACCGGTGGCGAGGAGCGCGCCGTCCTTAAGCCCGCCCTGCAGGTACTTGCCGGTCACCGTGAGCTCGCCCGCGATGCGCTGGCCCTTCGCCTTCTGGGGAAGGGGGGCTGGGGCGAGGAGGTCTAGCATGCTAGACTCGGCTGCGATAGCGCCGAGCGTGGCGAGCGAGGCAAGAAAGAGTAGTGTCTTTTTCATTGTTTTTGTTCGCTTTGCGGGCTGAGTGTCACACGGCCGGTTTCCCGGCACCAGAAGAGTATAGCACTTGTCCGCTCTCCGCGTCCAGTATAGAATACGATTCCGGATGACGGTGGAGTTCCGAGACGAAGGTGAGCTTCGTGTTGAACTGTGCCTGCAGCTGTGCGAGAATCTGCGCGTCTTCGGTGCGCAGGCGCTGCATCACGGCGGGGGCGATCACGATCTTCGGCACGAACGGACGCTTCTCCGCGTCGGCCTTGCGCAGGAGGGACGTGAGCTGGCGCTGGAGCTCGATGGAGACGGCGAGCGGACTCTTCACCACGCCGTGGCCGCCGCAGCATGGGCAGGTGCTGCTGAGCATGGAGAGGATGGATTCCTCGTGGCGCTGGCGGCTCATCTCCAGGAGACCGAGGTCGCTGATCTCGAGCACGTTGGTGCGCGCGCGGTCGCGCTTGAGCGCGTCCTTGAGCGCGCGGTACACCTGCTTCTGGTGCTTGCGGCTCTTCATGTCGATGAGGTCGAGCACCACGAGTCCGCCGATGTTCCTGAGGCGCAGCTGGCGGGCGACCTCCTCCACGGCCTCTAGGTTGACTTCGAGGATCGCCTCCTCCTGCGTGCCCTTGCACTTGTGGTGGCCGGTGTTCACGTCCACCGCGATGAGAGCCTCCGTCTCGTCGATCACGAGATAGCCGCCGCCTTTCAGACGCACCTGGCGCTTGAATGCGTCGTGCAGCTGCTATCTCGCGATGAGAGCCTCCGTCTCGTCGATCACGAGATAGCCGCCGCCTTTCAGACGC
>CAMIVJ010000431.1 GCA_946401765.1 uncultured bacterium
GTGCAGCAGGGCCTTGTGGCCAACTACGACGGCATCCGCAACCTCGGCCCCGGCAACACGCACGGCGCGCTGTCGCAGTTCTGGCGCGACTCTTCCTACCGCGACGTCAATATGGTCGCCGCCTCCAACAGCGCGTTCAACGCCTGGACCGGCAAGGGACATCGCTTCACGGCCGCAGACGTGAGTTTCTTTGAGATGGTCGAGACGATCTCGCTTGGGCAGGCCGCCACGATCCAGGCCGTGCTGGACACGGTTCCGACCTCCCAGACGACGAGCTATCCTCTGTATTTCGGATTCGGATACCAGGATCGCAGTTTCTTCACGCGCGAAGGCGCCAACAGGACCCGTCTGGAGGTGAAATATCCGGACTGGATCGGCGGCAATCTCTACTGCACCGACTGGGAGGGCAAGTACTTCACGAGCGTGATTTCGCCGACGCGCCACTATTTGATCCAGGGCACGGAGCTCGGGGAGGGGACGGCGCGCACGTCGTCCAACGACATCCCCGCCAACAAGATGGCCATCGGCGCGCCCAGCACGTATCCAAACAGCTACAATGATCGAAAGATACGCTGCATGTCCGGCGACTACTACGCGCTGCGCATCTACAACCGCGCTCTCACGGAGGCGGAACTCGCGCACAACAGGATGGTTGACGAAATCCGCTACCGCGGCAACTTCCCGAACGCCAATGTGACCGTGGCGTGCGAGCCGGCGTTCGAGGGCGCGGCGACGCCGATTTCGATGCCGGCGGGCGACTACGAGGTGACCGGCTCCTGGACCTTCACGGCGGAAAGCGTCGCCATGGGCGATTCGATTCTGCCGCCGCGCTACACGATCGAGACGTGGGACGGCAGCGCGTGGGGCGAGCCGGTGGAGCATGACGGCGCGAGCTATACCTACGCGGCGGACGGCTCGAAGGTGCGCCTCACGTGGAAGTGGGCGGATCCGACGGTTCCCGTCAAGGCGACGTGGACGGGACTCGGCGAGGCCGGCAACCTGCTCGATCCCGCAAACTGGAGCTGCGTGAACGCGCTGGGCGAGACGATTTCGGCCGCGCCGACGGCGCACACGACGGTGGTGATCGACGGCACGACCTCGTTCACGGTTCCGCAGAACGCCGCGATGTTCCCGTACAAGAAGGTGCAGATCGGCGGGGAAAACCACACGGCGATGCGCCTGGGCTCGCTGGCGCTGGCATCCAACGCCGGCTTCGACTCCATGCAGCCGGGATTCTACACGATCGCGCCCGCGTCCGACACGACGCTCGCCGGCCTGAACGGCGGCAATGCCGGCGGCGCGCACGATGCCTGGCAGAAGAGCTACGTCAAGCAGAAGCGGGGGCGTTTCGACGGCTGGATCAACGTGACCGCCGCGCAGGCGGGCACCTGGACGATCCGGCAGGCCTACGACGACTACTTCGCATTCGCGCTGGACGGCGAATGGCTGATCGTGAACAACACTTATACGGTGTTCGGAAGCGCGACGCGCGAAGTCGCGGAGGGGTGGCACCGCTTCACGATCGTGTGCGGCGACACTACGGGCGGCTATGGTTCCACCCTCACGTGCAGTTTCGAGATTGGCGGCGAACATGTGCCGCTCTCGGTCTTCTGCGGCGGCGAGATACTGTCGTTCACGAGCGGAGCCTTTACGCTGGGCACGGCGGCTCCGGCCACCGTCACGCTTGCCAACGACGCCGACTGGCGCGCGCTCGGCGCAGTGCCGGTCGCGAACGGCACGGTGATCGACCTCAACGGGCACAACCTCGACCTCTCGTCGATTTCGTCCGAATACCTCGGCGCCGTGATCACCAACTCCAACGACGCGGTTCTCTCCACCGTCACGTTCACCGCTACCGAAGGGGCCGCCTCCACGAACAACGTGGCCATCTGCGGCAACGTGAAGGTGGTGAAGAAGGGTCCGGGGCCGTATTACGCATACGCGACCGGATGCACCTACACGGGCGGCACGTTCATCGACGAGGGCAAGGCGCAGCCGCCGGACGGCAGCGGTGCGGACACCCTGTACTGCTGGGACCAGTTCAAGGCGTTCGGCCTCGGCGAGATCGTCGTCGCGTCCAACGCGGTGTTCGATCTTCGTGCCAACTACGCCTACAGAAGCTGGATCGTCCTTAACGGCGGCTCCCTCGTGAACACGAAGGCGGACATGGGCAATACGACCTGGGGCGGTTCCGGCATCGGGCGGCTGACGGCGGATTCCTATCTTGGCGTTACCAACAGCGTTGTCTTCGGTGACAACAACGCGGCGAAGGGCGACACCCTCGACCTTGGCGGACATACGCTCACGGCGTGGATCGGAACGAGCGGCTGGTATCTCTATCTGCGCTGCGCGAAGATTGAGAACGGCAAGATCGACATCCAGTCCGGCGGCTGGCTGCAGGTGGTCAACGCCTGCGTGGCGACGAACGTCGATTTCAAGGTGAACTGCGCGCTCAACATCGGCAATGCGCTGAGCGTGCGCGACTACGAGGCGATCTGGACGTCCGACAAAACCACGCACAACGCGGGCACGGCGGCGATGAACGTCCATGGCACGTTCATTCCGGCGGCGGGCCAGAAGTTCTACGGCTGCACGATGCAGGACGGCTCGACCATCGACCTCTCCGGCACGACGGGCGCGTTCAGCACGCTCTCGTATTACACAGGCGGCTCCACGAACATCAAGTTCGCAGCGAACGCGAACGTGACGGTCAACCTCGCCGGGCGCACAGATTTGAAGACGATGATGAAGAGCGAGAGTCCGTACATCGTCACGTGGCCGGAAGGACTAGGGCCTGCGGCGAACGTGACGTTCAAAGTGGATGACGCGACGAAGCGGATAGGCGTCAAGGTCGTCCGCGACGACGAGCATAACGCCCTGCGCCTCGCCCGCGCCGGCGGTTTCACGCTAATCGTGCGGTAGGGCCGGAAAAAGAGGGCGCAAGGTGAAAAAGCGCTTCCTTTTTCTTCCGGATAAGAGGAAGGCCGAGGGTCAGACACGATTGGTGGTACGCCAAGATAAGCTTGGCAGGACTTA
>CAMIVJ010000432.1 GCA_946401765.1 uncultured bacterium
GTCGTGGCTTCGTCCGTGCGTGGCATTGAGGGCAACGAACCGGAAGGAACCTACGCGCTTCCCGCCGGCGGACACACCTTCACCGCCCCGGCGAGCGTGACCGTCGGCGAAGATTCCTACTCCTGCACGGGCTACACGCTAGAAACATGGGATGGCGCGGCGTGGTCTGCTCCTGTCTCCTATGCGTCTAGCTCCTATTCTGCAACCGATACCACGGCGAAAGTGCGCCTCACCTGGCAGTGGGCGCACACGGCAGGTCCCGGCTACGACGCCGCCTTCAACGACTACGTGACGGACGGCCTCGTCGTCCATCTCGATGGCATCCGCAACACCGGCGTTCAGGCAGTCCACGACGCCGCCGCCGTGACGTGGGCCGACCTCGCGAATCCCGGCGGTTGCGCCCGGCTCGTCATCGCCGGCGCCGGATGTGGATGGACGAGCGACGGCTACCGCTTCGACGGGAAGACTGTCGCCAGCTACGCCATCATGAACTCGACGCGCACGCTGGGCAATGCGTTCACGGCGCAGGCGGTCGTAGATTTCGACTGCTACGGTTCTGCTCGCATCAACACAGCCTGGCCTGCAATCATGGGCACTCCGGTTCCGTCGAACGATCCTTTTGCGATGTATTTCAACCAGAACAATGTCGGTGACCTCGGCGTGAACTTCAAGGTCGCGAATACTCAGGTGCGCACAGGTGGCTTCAAGGCGTGGGATGGCGAGTACGTGACGGGGCTTTCCGACGGTACGACGGGCGCGCTCTTCCAGACGGTGACGCCTGATGTGACGGCGTCGTTCAACAAAGCTGTCGGTACGCAGACGTTCATATTCTGCGGTGGCAACGGCAGCAACAATGGCTTCGCGGATCGCCGTTTCGATGGCGTCGGCAAGTCCGCGCGAATCTACAACCGTGCGCTCACGAACGCCGAACTTGCGCAGAACCGCGCGGTGGATGAAGTGCGCTTCTTCGGACGCTCCCCTGCGGCGACCGGCGATCTCATTGTACGCTCTGACGTGGAAGGGCTTTCCGGCAATCAATCGAACGGCGCGTATCGCCCGGCGGCGGGATATGCTTTCACGGCTCCAGCCGAAGTTGTGGTGGACGGCACCCCCTACGCCTGCGCGGGCTACACTCTTGAAACCTGGGATGGCTCCTCTTGGACAGACCCCATTACCTACGAGTCCAGCTCTTATACCGCCGACGTCGCCACCTCTTCCAAGCGCCTGACATGGAACTGGCGCGTTGTGAGCCGTCTCACGAAGATCCCCGACTACGGCGTGGGCGACTACGTGCAGGATGGCCTCTACCTCCACTATGACGGCATCCGCAATGTTGGCGCGACGGCGGAACATGACCCGAACGCGACGGAGTGGGTGAACCTTGGCGCAGGCGATGCCGGCGTCAATCTCAATGCCGTATTTGACTATGCAAGCAATGCTTCGGTCGGTGACGGCTGGGAGGCTGACGGCTACCACTTCAAGTATGGCGGCAAGTTCGCCAAGCTCGCCTCGAACCCGAAGATCGACTGGAAGGTGACGATCCAGGTTGTATGCGAGGCGGAGGCATCCGGCAAGTCCGGGACATCCTACCCGACCTACTTCGGATCGACCAACGACTTTTTGAACGTCTATGGCTTCGGGGCCGTCGGACGAGTGTTCTTCAAGATCCGCAACAATAGTGGCGACGGCAGCGGTCGCATTGAACTTTCTCCTTCCGGGGCGTGGCAGGGCGAGTACCTCAATGCTATCTGGCACGCAGGAAAATACCAGCTGTTTCAGAATGTAGCGCCTTCCGAAATCGAGTGGTGGGGATCATGGCGCAAGTGGTGGACGACGTTTCAGAGCCAGCCGTTCTACATCGGCGGCGTGTACAAGGAAGGCGACGCCACCTACGTGGACGAGCGCCGTCTTACGGGCAAGATTCAGGCCGTTCGCGTGTACAACCGTTCGCTCTCGGACGAAGAGCTGGCGCACAACCGCATGGTCGACGAGGCGCGCTTCAAGGGGAATCCGCCGGAGTCGAACGTGACGATCGCGACGAAGTACGGCGACGGCACGGACGAGACGCTTGCCGAAGGTGTCGGCAGCTACAAGGTCGAGGGGACGTACACGTTCTCGGCGACGGAGGTAAAGGGGGCGAAGGATGATCCCAAGCGGGTCGGCGGGTGTTACGTCTCGACCTGGGCGGATGGCGCATGGAGCGGCAAGACATGGCATGACGGCGACAGCTTCGCCTACACCGCCGACATGGGCAAGATTCGGATTACGTGGAGTCCGCGTCCCAACGGAATGGTGCTTATTCTCAGATAGTTGCAGGCGGTGGTTATGCCCAATGGAGGGAGATAAATGAACGCAAAGGCTTGGAGACTGTATGCGGCCGGCGACGCCCGGCTTGAGGACGTCGAGCTGGAAGGCGCGGGCGAAGACGGCGTCGTCGTCGAGATCGTGACGAACACGATCTGCCTCAGCGACTACAAGGCGGTGTCGCTCGGCACGGGACACAAGAGGGTGCCGAAGGACATCGCGACGCGGCCTACGATGTTCGGCCACGAGGTGTCGGGCATCGTGCGCGAGGTGGGCGAGAAGTGGGCGTCGCAGTTTGCCGTCGGGCAGCACGTGTGCATCCAGCCCGCGTTCAACATTCCCGGACACGAACTTGAGACGATGGGATACGCCTGGCACTCGATCGGCGGTGAGACGACGCACGTCTATCTGCCGTCGATCATCATGGAGATGGGGTGTCTGCTGCCGTACGACGGCGACGCGTTCTTCAAGTGTTCGCTCGCCGAGCCGATCAGCTGCATCGTCTCCGCGTTCCGTACGAACTACCACCACGCCTTCGGATCGCACGTCCACGAGATGGGCATCGAGAAGGGCGGAACGATGCTGCTCATGGCCGGATGCGGCGCGATGGGGCTCGGCTGCATTGACATCGCCTGCCATTCGCCCGAGAAGCGTCCGCGCCGCCTTGTCGTCACCGACATCGACGACGCGCGGCTTGCGCGCGCAGCGCGGATGT
>CAMIVJ010000433.1 GCA_946401765.1 uncultured bacterium
GGCCACCTTCAACACCGTCGATGTGAAGGCGCATTTCGTGTTCAAGCTGAACGGCGGCCGCCTCGTCGCCACCGGCAACGTCAACATGTGGAAGAACGACTGCGGACAGTACCTCGAGAGCAACGTCGGCACCGTTGAGGCGAACGGAATCGTCAAGAGCGTGAACAGCGCCGACGGCGGCAATGGCAACATCAACTTCTACGTCACCGACATGGTCGTCGGCGCGGGCGGATTCGGAATGTTCCGTAGGGACTACAACCTCGCGTTCCAGAGAAACTCGAAGCTCACGGCGAAGGCAGACCTGACGATCCATCAGCCGATGACCGACGAAGGGGCTGTGGACGGCAAGAACGGCGACTGGGGCCTCAACCTCAATGGCTACACCTTCACCATCGACACGGCGGACCACACCGTGACCTTTGATTCCTGGGTCTCCGGCAGCGCCGGCAAGATCATAAAGGAGGGCGAAGGCGAACTGGTGATGCAGACATGGCAGAAACAGCACACCGGCGGCACGATTCTCAACGACGGCCTCACCACGGTGAAACTCTCCGGAACGCTCGGCTATGGCACCGCCACGGTGAACAGCGGCGCCACGCTGCGCTTCGCCGATGCGGGGGTTGCGCAAGCCTATCCGATCGTCGTGAATGCGGGCGCAACGCTCGCGAACGAGGTGACGGTGTCCGACACCTCCACGCTCACGCTCGCTGCGGGCGCGACCCTGAAGCCCACGCAGAACACGTTCTTCGACGTTACCGGCGGGACGCTCGTTCTGCCCGGCAGCGGCACGGTGACGGTTGACATGACGGACTTCGCATTCGTCACGGGTCTCGCGAATCCTGTCCTCGCTGGCGTTGGCACCGGCGACGTGGCGAAGTTCTCCGCGCTCGTCCCCGAAGGCGTGGAGGGTTCGTTCTCCGTCTCGAATGGCATCCTCTACTTCACTGCCACCTCTGGCGGCAGCACGGCGGCGGACCTCTTCTGGCATCCGACTGGCGACAGCGTCTGGTCGACGTCCATCGTGGCGTGGACGAACGCGGTTGGCACGCAGGTCGTGTTTGAGCCATTCGCAAACGTGACGGTGGCGGACGCGGCGACGATTTCGCTGCCTGCCGACGTGGATGCGAACAACGTGACGGTTTCGGCTGACGGCGACGTGGCGCTGAACGGCGCGGGCAAGCTCGGCGGCACCGGCACGATCGTGAAGAAGGGCGAAGGCACGTTCACGTTCAATGCGACGGGCGGACTCGACGCGCAGCCGATCATCGTCTCGAACGGCGTCTTCAAGGTGGGCGACGACCTTGCCGACAATGCGCTCGGCGCGACGGGCGACACCGCACCGATCGTCGTCACGGACGGCGGCACGTTCGACATCAACTACAACAACGAAACGGTGCCTAACGACGTGACACGCTCCAAGGTGACGCGCGACAAGCTCGTCCGCATCGCGGGCGACGGCCATGAAGGGCAGGGCGCCGTCGTCAACAACAACAAGGAAAGCCAGCGCGCCCTCAGCACGCTAGTGCTGGACGACGACGCTTCGGTTGGCGGCACGGCGCGCTTCGACGTGCGCGGTGGTCTCGCCAGCGCCGACTTCGCCCGCTACAGAGCCTCCATCTACGGACCGGAGAAGACGCTCACGGTCAAGAACACGACTACCTTCGGTATCGTGAACTCCGACATCACGCTTGGCGCGCTCCGCATCACGGACGGCGGCATTGTGCAGATCGAGGGGGCGGGAACATACAATGTCGCCGACGGCATCCACCTTGCGGACGGCAACATCATCTTCTACGGCGCAACTTTCGGCGATGTGCCTATTACCGCTGATTCCGGCGCCAACACCATGCGCTGCAACTCCGGCTCTCCCACCGTCAACAGCCCGATCACCGTCGCGGATGGCGCCACGCTCACGCATACAGCAGGCACGGCCATCTACAACGGCAAGATCAACGGAAAGATCGGCCTTGCCGGCGGTACGCTCGTTCTCAACGGCAGCGAGCATGCGAGCGGGGTCGAAGTGGACGGCAATCTGACCACCGGCATCGCGCGCATTCGCCAGAGCGGCACCTACACCGGGGCGAAGATCACCAGCCAGGTGTTCAGCGTTGCAGACCAGGACTCGACGCCTGTCAACGTCGTGTTCAAGAACTCCTCGATCGACACCCAGAGCGCCATGGTCAGCTGGGGCTGCGCCGACAAGACAAAGGCCCCTTCGGGATCCGTCTCGGTGGGCGAGGGTACGGTGTTCAACGCCGCCAAGCTGGCCCTCGGCGACGACGGCACCAGCACCGACAAGTCCATCAAGGTGACGTTCTCGGTGGACGGCGGCACGTTCAATCTTACAAACGTCGACTTCTTCGTGACATACAACGGGCCGAACGCCGAGTTCATCGTGAATTCCGGCGTGGCCAACGTCAATAAGGCGACGATATGGCTTCGTAAAAACAACCAGGCGCTCGGCGGATACAATAACGCACGTTTCATCCAGAACGGCGGCGTGTTCAACTACGGCGGCGCGGGCTTCCAGGCGCGGTATGAGGACAACTCGGACGACGGCCAGATCATCCTGAGGGGCGGCGAGATGAACGCCGCTGCCAACTGGTCGATTCCGCACTTCATCTCCACCTGCTTCAAGGCCGGCGACGCGAACGGATGGACGCTCAACCAGGCGGACGGCACGACGGCGACATGGAACACCGCGCTTACTGGCGACGGCGACGTGACGCTGAACGGCGCGGCGACGCTCGTCGGCAACAAGGAGGTGCAGGGTGCGGTCGGCGGCAAGTGGACAATCGGCGACGGCTTTACGGCGGGTCTCGAAGGCGCGGCGTCGCTTCTCGGCGGTCTCGACATCGGCGAGGGCGCGAAGGCGACAGTCAATATTGCGACTGACCGCAGCGCCGTTTTCACCGCGCGTGACTTCGGCAACCGCGACCTTGCCCATGCTGACAGCATTGTCGGCCGCTTCAACAAAAAGCTGGGCGGCACCACGCGCGGCACGATCACGCATG
>CAMIVJ010000434.1 GCA_946401765.1 uncultured bacterium
GTTTTTTTTACCAGTTGTTCTGGTTGTTTCCTATCTCAAACCCCACGGGTGAAAAGCGCAGATGCGCCCAAACACTCAAACACTCGCACTTTCGCCTTGCCTCTGGTGCATGGAAATGCTAAGATTCATTTGAATGCGCGGGGGACTGTCCCCGGTGAATTTGTCAACTTTATCAATCCTAACGTGTAATACTTAAAATGAATATGAGAATCTCGTCATTCGCGTTGCTTGCGGCTGTGCTGTCTGCCTTGTTTCGGCTTGCTGCCGCCGATGTCGCCGCGCTTGCGAAGACGGCGCCCAACGGCCGGCCGCCGCAGAAGAGCGTTCCGGCGTACCACGACGAGCTGCCGATCGTGGACCTCACGCACGACGCTTTCCGCCAGACGGTCATTGCGATGGGCACGCCAAAGGTCTATCAGGGCCATCCCACCACGCTTCTCACGCCGGACGGCAAGACGCTCTTCTGCGTGTGGACGATCAAGCACGGCGGCGGGTGCGGTCCGGCGGCGCGTTCGGACGACGGCGGCCGCACGTGGACGCGCATCGACGACCTTCTGCCGGCGCAGTACAAGTTCCACCGCAACTGCCCCACGCTCCAGACGGTGCCGCGTCCCGACGGCTCAGGCGTCAACTTCTGCGTGTTCAGCGCCAACCGCCAGCCCGGGACGGGCGGCGGGCTCGGCATCCTGATGAGCCGAGACAACGGGAAGAGCTGGTGGGTTACGCCGCCCGCTACGCACCTCTCCGCCGGCATGCCGCCGACGGGCCTCCTTCCTCTGAAGGACGGCACGAGCGCGCTCTTCGGCCAGGTGTTCAAATCGAAGGAAAAGGCGAAGGACCGTCCGACGGACGACCAGGCGGTGTGGATGAGCGTAACGAAGGACGGCGGCTTCACGTGGGGCGAGCCGCGCATCGTGGCGGCGGCGGAGAACAAGAACCTCTGCGAGCCGTTCGCGCTACGTTCGCCGGACGGCAGCGAGATCTGCCTTCTCATGCGCGAGAACCGCCACACGGCGCGCAGCATGATGTGCTTCAGCCGCGACGAGGGCAAGACCTGGACGAAGCCCGTCGACACCTGCTGGGGACTGACGGGCGACCGCCACGAGGGCGTGCAGCTGCCGGACGGCCGCTGGGTGGTGGCGTTCCGCGACCGCGCGCTCGGCAGCAGCACGTATGGGCAGTACGTGGCGTGGGTGGGCACGTACGAAGACTTGCGCAATGCCCGTCCCGGACAGTACCGCATCCACTTGATGAAAAGCTGGAGCGGCACGCAGCATGGCGGTTGGATAGGCGACACCGGCTATTCGGGCGTGGAACTGCTGCCAGACGGCACAATCCTCTGCACGACGTACGTCAAGCTGTTCCCAGACGCCCGCCTCCAGTCGGTGGCCTGCACCCGTTTTCGCATTTCCGAGACGGACAAGCTTGCAGCTGAAGTTTTGGCAAACAATCGTCCCCATCTTCCCCCGAAACCCCGAAACTTCTAAACCCCGAAACTTCGAAACCCTGACGTGGAGAACTTGAAATGAATATTAGAATTTCGTCATTCGCGTTGCTTGCGGCTGTGCTGTCTGCCTCGCTTCGGCTTGCAGCCGCGAATGGATTCTGCCTGGATCTCTCCGGAGAGTGGACATGCTCCGGAACGAACTTCACGGGCAAGGCGCGTCTTCCCGGAACGCTGGCAGACGCAGGGCTCGGAACGCTCCAGACGCCCGCGCACTTCGCCGCCTACACCGAGCGCACGTCTAAGACATCCCTCGCCCGCAAGTACAAATACCACGGCACGGCGGTCTATTCGCGCACGTTCGCCATCTCCGCGGAAGAGGTGGCCAAGCCGCTGGAGGTGTTCCTCGAGCGAGTGATGTGGACGAGCCGAGTGAAGATCGACGGACGCGACTTCGGCCTCTGCGACTCGCTAGGCGCGCCGCATGTGCACCGCATCCCCGCGAACGCGCTCGCTCCCGGCGAGCACCGCATCGAGATCGCGATCGACAACTCGGCGCAGTACGGCGCGGTGATGAAGGCGCACGGATTCGGCGAGTGGATGCAGTCCGTGTGGAACGGCGCGATCGGACGCATCGAGCTGCGCGAGGCGAACGCGCTCGACGGCGTGCGCGTGTTCGCCGATTTCCCCGCGAACGGCAAGGTGCGCTTCGAGCTGCCGGAGGGATTCGCCGCAGATGCGGAAAGCGTGACGTCAGCCGATCTCGCGTTCACGGGATTCACGACCGAGCCCTCGCCATACGCCGCTGGGCACGTCCTCGTGACGGCGACGCTCGCCCAGGAGCCGCAGGCGTGGGACGAGTTCAACCCTCGGCTTTACACGGTCACGTTCCGCGACAGGCGGTATTCTGTGACCAAGCGGTTTGGCTTCAGGACTCTTGGCCGCAAGGGCAACCGCCTGATGATCAACGGGCGGCCTCTCTTCGTGCGCGCCGACATCGACAACTGCCACTTCCCGCTCACCGGTCATCCCGACATGACGAAGCGAGAGTGGATGCGCTTCTTCACCATCCAGCGCAACAACGGGATGAACGCGATCCAGATGCACACCTGGACTCCTCCCGAGGCGGCGTTCGCGGCGGCGGACGAGCTTGGCATGATGATCTTCTGCGAGCTCGGCTACTGGAACGAGCACGGGCGCAAGGAGAGCTTCGCAGGACGCGGCAACGAGGCGCTGGACGACTGGCTGCGGCGCGAGCTGAAGGCAGTTGCAGACGCCTATGGAAACCACCCCTCGATGGTCGCCACCTCGTTCGGCAACGAACTCGGCTACTGCAACTTCAAGGCGCTCGACGCATGGATGGTGGAGCACAAGAAGTACGACCCGCGGCGGCTCACCATGTGCTCCACCGCCCGCACCGTCGCGCCGAGCGACGATTTCATGGTCACCCACCTCTATCCCGGCCTCGGCTGGACGCGCGGCAAGACGGGCGGCGAGGCCGACTATGACTACGAGAACGTCTATTCCAAGGCGCCGATTCCGGTGATCG
>CAMIVJ010000435.1 GCA_946401765.1 uncultured bacterium
GAAACCAGAAACCAGAAACAAAGGAACCTACAATGAACGTTCTCTTCGCACAGGCCGCACAGCCGGCCACAACGGCACCTGCAGCAGCTCCCGCAACGGCAATCTCCGCCGCACCCGCAGCGGCACCTGCGGCAGCGCCAGCAGGCACAGAAGCCGCAGCCGCCGCGCCAGCCGCCGCCGAAGTGCAGCCGGCCAACGCGCCTGCCAAGCCTGCCCCGCAGGGCGGCGGCTTCGGCATTATGATACCCACGATGATTCTTTTCGCGCTCTTCTACTTCATGATGATCAAGCCTCAGCAGCGCAAGGAGAAGGAGCGCCGCAAGATGATCGAAGAACTCCGCGCCGGCGCCAAAGTCTCTTTCGCGGGCGGGCTCATCGGCACCATCGTCGAGGCGAAGGAAAACACATTCAACATCGAGATCGCCCGCGACGTTGTGGTGGAAGTTGCCAGATCCTCCGTGATCGGCGTGGTCGCTGAAGCGCCTGCGGCAAAGTAAGCAGTTCATCGATATGGGCTACGCACGGGGAAAATTCGGGGTGGAGTATCACCCCGCAGAGACGGAGACGCACCGCCTTCGCGGTCTCGTCTTCGTCGTCCTCGTGCTCGTGGCCGTGGCATTCGTCTGGTACAAGATTTCATCGCGGCGCGGTGTGCAAGTGGTGAAGGATGCGGACCCGCCTACGATTCCGCAGATTCAAACATCTTCGAATCCGACCATCGCGAATTCCAATCCAGGCAAGCCGGACCTCCCCCGCCCGCAGCCAACCCCAACCGTCGCGCCGGAAGTGCGGCCGCTGGTAAGGCAGCTTCTTGAAACAGAATCCCTTCGCCCCCAGCAGGACCAGGTGCTCATACGCCGCTACGCCGAGGCCGAGCGCCAGGAGAACCTGCGCAACAGCATCGACGCCATCAAGAAATTGTACAACCGCCCATCGATGGCCGATCTCCGCGACCCTCTCATGCGCCGCCTTGGCGACTTGAACCGGCAGATGCTCTTCTCCGGCAATCTCACTCCCTGGACGCAGCGCATAACCGTCCGCCGCGGCGACAGCCGCAGCCGCATCGCCCACGAGTACCGCACCACTCCCGCAGCAGTGGCGAAGCTGAACCCGCTCGTCAAATGGGAGAAGCTGCAGCCCGGCGACTCCGTGATAGTGTTCAAGTTCCTCAACGCGATCCTCGTTGTGCACAAGCAGCTGGGATACGCCGACCTTACGTACAGCGGCGACTTCTTCTGCCGCTACTACCTCACCGCCGCAAAGTCCGCCAAATGCGAAGTGTATCCGATTTCGCCCGAGCCTGGCCAGACCGCCGGCGCACGCTTCCGGGAGCTGGGCATCCGCCTTGCCCCAACGGACCGAACCGAACTGGAGATGTTCCTCCCTCCCGGCTCGCGCATCACCGTCACCGAGCAGTGACTCGCGGCGCGCCCCTGAACCGGAGGCGCGCGAACACGTCATCGCAGATGTGGTTGCGCACGCGCGTGGCCCACGCTTCGGTGGACACGCCCTTCGGACGAAACGCGGCGTGCCATACGGGATCGGCCAGCGCGTACACGCTCACCTGCGCCCATATCGTTGACACCCACAGGGAAATCTCCTCTGCGTCGTCCACCGCCATCGCCACGAGCCGCTCAAGCGCATGGGCCACGGGATCGCCGAAATCGCGCTTGAACTCGCTGTGGAACTTCGTAGGATGCGTCACCTCGTGGCGGAACAGAGCCGCGCATCGGCGCTGCGGCGTGGCGCGCGGCAAGGTCATGAATAGCATGTCGTCCACCCACTCCCTCACCGCCGCACGCCAAGTCTCCTCCGTGTCCACCCCTGAGTCCAGCTTCGCAAGAGGCGCGCCGAGGTCGCCGAAAAGACGCTTCGCCACTATGCGGTACAGATTCTCCTTTGTGCCATAGTAGCGGTTCACCAGCGCATTGTTCGCGCCGGCGCGCGCGCAGATGGCGCGCGTGGAGGCGGCCGCGAAGCCTTGCTCTGCGAACTCCTCCTCCGCTGCCACGAGAATCGCCTCGCGCGTGCGCACTCCGTCGCATCTCTCTTTCCTCTTGCCATTCATTTCCGCATCTCCTCTGCCGCAACGGCAATGTTCGTAAACACGAGGTTATCTTATCATAATTCCCGCCGCTGCGTCAAGGAAATGCCGCCGCGCGGATCAGAAGGGATCGCCAGAGGCGGCGCGCATCTCGGGCGGCGGTGCGAAGGCATTCTGGCGCGGCGCAGCCGGCGCGCGGCGTATCACCTCGGGAATGCCGAAGCACACGTACAGCATCGCCCGCTCGAGCGCCATCATGAGCGCAAAGGCCTCGTCCATGTTGAACACGTAGAACATGTTCACGGCCTCTCCCGTGGCGGGCTTGCGCCACACTGAGAGCTGATAGCCGGGCCGAGGCTCGATCTGGTGCGAGAACTTGATGACGGTGTTGCCCGCCGAGGAGCGATGGAAAAGGCCCTTCCCGTCCATCACGCTCTCCTGCATTCCGCGCAGCACCTGCAGTATCTGCGAGAGGTCGGAGCGGTCGAGCTTCATAACAATGCTGTTCTTCCAGTCGAACGTTGGGAACATCTGCACGCCTCCCTGCTGCGAGGCGACTGTGCGCTGCATGGCGATTCTCACGAACACGCTTCCCGGCGTATCGTCGTGCGCCGGATGAAGCTCAAGCTTCAGCGCGCTGCCGGTTCCCTTGGCGTTGGCATGGTAGTAGCAGTCGCTCGCGCGGAAATGCGGCGCTGCCGCCGGAAATGCCTGTGTTATGCCGGTCTCTTCATTCATCTTTTCGTCCTTTCGGTTTAAGGGCGAAGCCCATTCTCCGCCCACGCAGGGAAGTAGGCGGAGAAACCGCGGCAGATGTCAAGAGAATGTCAAGAGGTCGCAAAAGAAATGCAAAGACGCTACTGGTCTTCAGTGACGCGCATGATCTCCTTCACGGACGTCACGCCGGCGAACACCTTGGCCCAGCCGTCCTCGCGCAGCGTCTTCATG
>CAMIVJ010000436.1 GCA_946401765.1 uncultured bacterium
CCGGAATGGATATTCTGCCGTTTCCTGAAAGGGACCCTCCACGCGTCGACTTGGCGTTCACGTTGGTGAACGTCACGTCGCATCCCTTCAGGTGGAATTCGCCTGAGGCGTCCCTGAGCGGAATTGACAGCACGGAGCCGCGTTCGAAGGCCAGCGTGCCGCGCAGGTCGTTCGCGGCGGCGTGGCGCGGATCAACGGCGAGTCGGCCCTTGAGAGTTATATCGGGAACGGTCTCGGGGGATATGCAGTCGAGCGTGCCGTCGTTCATCACGTCTGCGACCGCAAGCGCGTTGCTGAGCGAGGTGTGGCTCTCTACGTCGAAGTCCACGTAGCCGACGTCGTTAGTGTTCTCATAGACGATCGTGCCCTTCATTGACGTGCCGTCGGCAATGGCCACGTCTAGGGGCTTCTTAGCGGAGCCGACCTCGATGCGCGCGTTCTGGTAGGTGTCGCGCACGAACACCCTCAAGTCCACCGTGCCGTCAGCCCGCTTGAGCGGCACGCCGTTGTAGAAGCCGCCCAGCGGATGGAGGTCCAGGAAGATGTGCAGATCGTTGTTGCGCAGGTTCACGTCGAACTTGCACGCTGCATCGACTGGCGGCTCCACCTTAGTGAAGGCGTCGATGTACGGTAGGGCCTTGGGGATGTCGAGGGCCACGAGCATGGGGCGGATGTTGTGCTGGCGAGCGTGGCCATGCACCTCGCCATGCACGAGCTGGCTTTCTAGGTCAAGGCGCACCTCGCCGGCAAGCAGCATCATCGCGTCGGAGTCTGCCCACTGGAGATCGATCTTGTCGGCGTCCATGCGGCCATGGGAGAGCGACACGGACTTCACCTCCACGCTCTTCGGAGCCACGCTGAGGATGTCGGGGCGCACAAGCGTCAAGTGAAACGGACGCATTCCCGGCAGCTCGAGATTCAGCGGCTCGTCAACCTCCTTGAAGTCAGGCTGGCCCGGAAACTCCACCGAATCCGGCACGTAGTACCCCTCCGGCAGACGCGGATACTTGAGATCCACCACCGTGATTCCCTTTACGATGCTATCGCGCTCCCAAGGAATCCGGCGCAGGTTCAGCTCCACGTCCACAAGCGCGGCCGACACGACAGGCGTCACCGGCTCGTCCGCCTTCATGTGATGTCGTTTCTTGGCGAACGCGCGCAGATTGCGCACCTTCAGTCCGCGCGTGAAGCGGAACGACGCGCTCTCGGCAGTCACCAGCATGTCGTCGCTCGAAATGGAATCCGTGATCCGCGATAGAAGCGCCTTCGGCACGTCATGCTCGAAGAACACGATCGCGAACACGCCCGCAAGCACAAGAGCCAGCAGCGTCAAAACACCGTACTTGACGGTCTTCCACAGAATCCCGAAAAACCTACGCATCGCGGCACCTCACATTGCCTGCAAGCGCATCAACAAGATTGGCAGCCCCCAGGAGAGTCGAACTCCTCTTCTCAGGATGAGAACCTGATGTCCTAGCCGATAGACGAGGGGGCCGTCTTGTTCTGGTGCACCCGGTGGGAGTCGAACCCACACACCTTGCGGCACAAGAACCTGAATCTTGCGTGTATGCCAATTTCACCACGGGTGCAACGGGGACATAGTATGCCATAATTTCCTCGTCGCGTCAAGGGGTCAATTTGAAAAAAATGACTGTCACCTGTTTGCCCCCTCTATGGCCGCAGAAAGGCTCGTCTTCCACTGCGCCAGCCGTTCGGCAGAGTCGCATTCCACGATCAGCCGCAGATACGGCTCGGTGTTAGACTTGCGAATCGAGATCCACCCTTCGCGGTACTCGAGGCGGAAGCCGTCGATCTCCGATCGCGCCGTCTCGGCGCCAAGCGTCTTCGCGACCTCAAGCGCACGTACGATGGAGGCGTCCTTGTCCTCTACCTTGAAGTTGATCTCCCCTGAATTCGCATAGCGCGAGACTATCGGGCGCATCATCTCGGAGAAAGTCTTCCCATCCGCCTTCGCCATAGCGATCTCGCCGAGCATGCGCGTTGCGGCTAGCAGCCCCGAATCGCATCCGAAGAACTCGGAGAAGTAGTAGTGACCCGCGAGCTCGCCGCCGCAGAGCGCGCCCTTCTCGCGCAGGATCGGCTTTGCGAACGCATGCCCCACGGGCACCATCACAGGCTCGAAGCCGTCGGCGACGAGCGTCTCCACGGCGCCTCTGCTTGTGCGCACGTCGTGGATGATCTTTAGTGGTTGGGTAGTTGGGTGGTTGGGTGGTTGAGTGGTTGGGGCGCTGCGCGTGGCACGCGCCACGATGGGAATCAGGTAGTCGGGCTGGACGAACTCGCCGCGTTCGTCCACGAACATCACGCGGTCGGCGTCGCCGTCGAATATGACGCCGCAGTCGAGCCCGTTATCACGGACGGCCTTGGCGATCTGCTCGCGGGCCTCCGCCTTGAGAGGATTTGGCGAATGGTTGGGAAACGAACCGTCCATCTCTTCGTTCAGGATCACCGCCCCGGGGAACATGTCCCGCGCGAAGAGCGAGGCCATCCCGTTCGAGCAGTCCACTGCGAACTTCAGGCCGGAGATTGCATCTAGGTCTGCACGCTCCTTCTGCCAGGCGACGTAACGCTGCAAGGCGCCGGGAATCAACGTGGTGGGCACCTCGCATGGGACGCGCGGGATGCGCTTCCCGCCCCCGGCGAACTCCTCCACCAGCCTCTCGACTTCGTTAAGGCCGTTTGCATAGCCAACGGGAAGAGCGGTCTTCATCGAAACCTTGAGGCCGTTGTCCTTAGGCGGGTTGTGCGAGGCCGTGATCATCACCGAGCCGTCGAAACCGTCGGCCGCAGTGAAGAAGTACACCATCGGCGTCGTCGAAAGGCCGAGATCGCTCACCTCCGCGCCCGCAGCGGAAAGCCCCTTCACCAGCGCATCGTGAACTGCGCAGCTCGTGGTGCGGCAGTCGCGCCCCACGAGCCAGCGGCGTCCCTTGACCACCTGCGGCAGAGCGAGTCCCACGCGGTACACCAT
>CAMIVJ010000437.1 GCA_946401765.1 uncultured bacterium
CCGCGCCGAAGTCGTACCAGCCGCGGTGGTTGAAGGGATGGTACACGGCGGCGCCGCTCCAGGCCTCGGGGGACATCTTCGGAATCGGATTGTCGGCGGGCCACTTGTCGGCGTACGGACGCTTCTCAGCAGAGCCGAGCCAGAGGTCCCAGTCGAGCGTGCCTGGCACAGGCGTGGTGAACGAGGGGTACGACGGCATCCCCTGCGGCCACACCGGCCGACGCGTCCACGCATACGCCTCCACGATGTCGCCGAGGATTCCCGACGCGATGATCTCGCGCACGCGGCAGGCGGCGTCGTTCGTCCACGGCGTCGCCGTCACCTGCGTGGCGACTCCGGCCTTCTTCGCCTCGTCCACCACCTTGTAGCACTCCTCGATGGAGCGGGTGAGAGGCTTCACGCAGCACACGTGCTTCTTCGCGCGCAGCGCGGCGAGCGTGACGAAGGCATGCGTGTGGTCGGGCGTGCCGCAGTAGACGGCGTCGATCTTGTCGCCCTCCTTGGCGAGCATCTCGCGGAAGTCGCGGTAGCGGCGGGCCTGCGGGAACTTGTCGTAGGTCTTCTTCGCGTGAAGATCGTCCACGTCGCACAGCGCCTCCACCTGGAAGCCGGTCTTGGCGAGTCCCTTGATCTGGCCGTGGCCAACTCCGCCAATGCCCACGCCGCCCAGCGTGATGCGCTCGCTGGGAGCGGTGTGGCCAGGGCCGCCCAGCACGTGGCGCGGCACGATCGTGGGCACCGCCGCCGCGGCGAACCCGAGCTTCATGAATCTTCTACGCTGCATGATGATCTCCTTGTTTGGTTCAGACGTCACATTCGCTCCATGTCGCGCTTGAGGGCCTTCTGCTTCAGCGCGTCGCGCTTGTCGTGCAGAGCCTTGCCGCGGCACACGCCAAGCTCCAGCTTGATGCGTCCGTTCTTCAGATAGAGCCTGAGTGGGATGAGCGTAAGGCCCTTCGCCTCCGTCTTGAGGCGCAGCTGCTCTATCTGCCTGCGGTGCACGAGCAGTCTGCGGTTGCCCTGAGGCTTGTGGTTGAACCTGTTGCCGAACGTGTACACGGGGATGTTCATCGCCACCACGTAAAGCTGCCCGCCGAGCACCGCGCCGTAGGCTCCCGCAAGCGAAGCCTCTCCGTGGCGCACCACCTTCACCTCCGTGCCGCGCAGTTCAATGCCGCACTCGATCTTCTCGAGCACGGCATAGTCGTGATAGGCGCGACGGTTGACGGCGAAATCGCCGGGCGCGGTCTTCTTCTTCTCGGCCACAGGCCCCCTCCGTCATCCGCCGAAGACGGCGTTAGATCGTGGCGAAGATGCTCTTGGATGCGGCATGCTTCTGCCAGCGCGTCTTCGCGTCCTCTGCCTTGGCGATGGCGTCGAAGTCGATTTCGCTGATGAGCCTGCCCTCCGCGACCTCGCGGAGCGCCGTATCCACCTTGTCCTCGTCAGAGGAAAGCGGCTTCACAAGCGGCTTCTCGCCGCCGATGAGCTGCTTCGTCCGCTTCGAGATCAGGTTCACGAGAACCGGAATCGAAGGGATGCGTTCATGGGCCTTCTTGAGATATTCGGTGTTCATTATGTCTCCGCGTAATTTTCTTTTCCTCGAAAAAGAGTTGAATATTATACAACTTTTCGGGGCAGAGCGCAAGGGGGGCGCGAAAAGAAAGTGTGAGAACAGAGGCAAATTGCGAAAAAATGCCCTTCTAGATGCGCTTTAGGACGTATTCCGCAGTGCCCAGCTTCATGCGTTCGCCCTCGGCAATGGCGTCCTGCCAGCGCGTGGCGGGATGCATCGTCGAAAAGAGGTCACCATGGGTGTCTTTGCCGGCGAGGCAGCTCGCCGGGTTCACCGGCGCGGCGTTGCAGAGGTCGGTGCAGGCCTTGTCGAGGGCCACCGGGTCAAGCGAAGCGGCCATGCCTATGTCGCCCACGAGCGGCACGTCGTTCATCGCGTGGCAGTCGCAGTGGGGCGAGACGTCGCACACGAACGACACGTGGAAGCACGGTCTTCCGCGCACCACGGCCGCAGTGTACTCAGCTATCTTGCCCTGCATCACCGTGCATGGCTCGCCGAAGTCGCTCATGATGGCGTCGCGGTTGCACACGCCTATGCAGCGGCCGCAGCCAACGCACTTCTCCGGATCGATTCTGGCCTTGCGGTCCTTTCCGAGGGTGCACGCGTCGTGAGCGCACTCCTTGGTGCAGCGGCCGCAGCCAACGCAGCTGTCGCGGTCCACGGTGGGATGCACGCTCGAGTGCATGGCCTTCTTGCCGCGGCGCGAACCGCCGCCCATGCCGAGGTTCTTGAGCGCGCCGCCTATGCCGGTCATCTCATGGCACTTGAAGTGGTTGAGGGAGATGACGACGTCGGCGTCCATCAGCGCACGGCCGATGTAGGCCTCCTTCACGTACTTGCCGTCGGGCAACGGCACGACCACGTCGTCGGTGCCGCGCAGCCCGTCGGCGATGATCACATGGCATCCCGTGGAGAACGGAGAGAAGCCGTTCTCGTATGCGGAGGTGATGTGCTCGAGCGCGTTCTTGCGCCGGCCCACGTAGAGCGTGTTCGCGTCGGTTAGGAACGGATGACCGCCCTCGGCCTTCACGAAGTCGGCGAGCGTCTTGGCCCAGTTCGGACGCAGATACGCGAGACATCCCGGCTCGCCAAAATGCGTCTTTATCGCCACGAGCTTGTCGGCGAGGTCGATCTTTCCGAGACCGGCCGTCTTGAGAAGACGCGTGAACTTCTGCTGCAGATTCTCGGAGTCTGAACAGCGGAAGTCGGTAAAATAGACTGTTGCTTTTTTCATCGGCGAAGATTATAGCATAACCGATGTTCTTTTAACAAACCAAATCTGTCCTGTATTATCATAGAGGTAATTGCAAAACCTCCCGCGCATTTGGCAGGGTCACGCGTCCCGCGTGACCGCGGACGCGCGTCCCTACCGGGTTTTGCAATTGCCTCCATAGAAAAATCATAACCGA
>CAMIVJ010000438.1 GCA_946401765.1 uncultured bacterium
CCATCCGCACGGTGTTTCTGGTGGGGCAGTTCACAAGCGACAGCAATCTCGCGCCGCTTCTAGGCGACGACACGTACAGGGATTTACATCGCGGCAACAACGGCTACATCTGGAACGAGAACTGGTCGTCGGAAAACAACCCCGTCGGCTACCCCGGAAAGCCTACGTTCTACCTCAACAGCGCAACCACCGCCGTTGCCAACCCCGATGCGACCGCGCCCGTAGCCGACTCGCTCAACATCATCACCATCGCCACTGCGGGCAATACGCGCAGCAACCAGCTATCGAGGGACCGTACCACATGGCCGGCTCGCACAGCAGGGCGCGCCCTTTCTGAAGTGATCATATTCACGCGCGTTCTCACCGAAGAGGAGCGCGTGGCGATCTACAACTATCTCGACTCCAAGTGGAATCATGGAGGCTGGAGAAACGTGTCCAATGCATTCTCCACGCTGGCCGCGTCAACGTTCACCCTAGACGAGACGATTGGATCTGCGGGCGCCACGTATGCGCTGCCTGAGGCGCTTTACGTCGAAAACGGGACCACAATAACCTTTGGCGCTCTTGCCAACGCCGCCAACATCGATTTTACCGGCGGCGGCACTCTCGCCTTCGCCGGTGGACTTCACGCCTCCGGCACCATAACCCAGAACGGCGGCACGCTTGACCTCGGCGGCAACAATTACAGCCTGCTTGCCAATCCCACGCTTTCGGGCGACATCACTTGGGCAAATGGCACGTTCTACGTTGACTTCTGGGCGGAGTTCCGTCCTCAGACGGGAACGGTTCTCACGCTCACGAACGGCGCGGGGATTCGCAAGAACACCTATTGGCGCACCTTCATCGACAAGGGCATGACGCTGACGCTTGCAGAGGACGCCGGCGTCACTGACGTGCCTGGGCCGTTCCTCGTCACATGCGACTCCAATACCGACAACTTCCTCAACATCCACGGCGGCACGCTGGTGGTGACCAATGCGTCTGACACCGCCAATCACTCCCGCGACATCACAATCGGTTCGCAGCAGAAGGGTGGACGTGGCTATATGACAATGACCGGTGGCCGGGTGATCACGCGCCGTCTGCGCGTGGCGGCCGGCTGGGACAACGACACCACAGGCGTCACATCCACCGGCACGGTCAACATCGGCGGCGGCACGGTGGAGCTGCTGGACAAGTTCGTCTTCGGCGCGAACAACGCCACCCGTTCGCTCGCCACCGTCAACTTCAACGGCGGCGAGGCGATCTGCCCCAACGGCTTTCTCATGTACGATGACGACATCGACGTAGTCACATTCAACGGCACAACTTTCAAGGTCAATGAAGACTGTGCGAAGTACTTCGACTTCCGCAAGAACTCCGCCGAGAACGTGACGATCGCGGCAGGCGGGTTCCTGCTTGACGTCGCCGCCGGCAAGACGGTCGCGCTCGGATGGGGTCCGAAGGGCGTAGGCGGCGTCTCCAAGAGTGGCGCGGGCACGCTCGTTCTCGACAGGGATGCGACATTCGCGGGCGGCGTTGACGTGCAGTCCGGCACTTTGATCGCCAGAACCTCAGGTTCGCTGGGAACTGGCGTTGTGAAGGTCGCAGCCGGCGCCACGGCTGAGATCGCCGGCGGCTCGCAGGCGACTCTCGCCGCGGACTGCGCGGGCACTATCAAGGCCGTCATCACAAGCGGCGGCAAGCAGCGCATCATCGGAGTGGCGAACGGCTTCTCGTTGGAGAACGTCACGGCTATTGCGCAGGACGCGAACGGCATCGTGGTTCCCAGCGCGGTGCTCACGGTGGAGGACGGCGCGCTCTATGTCACCACTCACGAGGACTTCTCGGCGACGCTGGTTGACGTCGCGAACGGTGCATGGTATTCGCTTCCATGGACGAGCGGTGGCGCCGCTGCGAGCTACCCGACCGCCGTCGGCGAGGTGATGAAGGCGATGTTCGTAGCCACAGGCAACAACATCGTGGCGATGGATGCCAACGCATACGCGGGGCTCCTGAAGATCACGAACGGCGTTGACGTAACCGAGGCGCGGGTAGTGCTTGCGGGCGACCATCAGCTCACGGCGGCGGTCGACGCCACCGGCACAACCGCTGAGTTCGGCGTTGCGGGTCCGAACGTGCTGCAGGGCCAGGTGCTTCTGCCGGCAAACGGCAACTTCCTCGTGTATGCGGCGGCGGGCGAGGAATGGGACATCGCCGGCGCCACGTTCACTTTGGCCGACATCTCCTCAAAGTTCAAGAAGATCGGCGCGGGGCGCGTCACGTATCCCAGTATGCCCGACCGTGCGATCATTTCCGATGAAGGATCGTTCGCATTCAAAGTTGATCAGGACGTCTCTTCTGGTGCGCTAAATCTCACCGGCGCGGGCACCAAGGAAAAGTTTGGCGCGGGCACGCTCACGATTACTGGCGGCACGTTCGGCGGAGCGCTCGCCGTAACAGAGGGGCAGCTCACGGTCAACGGCTCGATCCTCGGCTTCAGCTCTCTCTATATCGGCGAGGGCGCGAAGGTGTACATTCCGCACTGTTCGCAGGTCAACAACCGTCTGCCGCAGAACGGCCAGGTGGTAGTGGATGGCGGCGAGATCCACGTTTGCGGCGTCAACCCGTTCTCCACCGCCGTTCCCGAGTTTTGGCTTACGAACGGCATGTTGCGCGTCGACTGCGCGACAGGAGCCGAGCACATCAAGTTCAAGAACATCCACATGAAGGACTCCACCTTCCGCCTCCAGGGCACGAAGGGCGCCTACCAGAACAACGGAATATTCTACTACTCCAACAGCGGCAAGTTCTTCATTGACGGTGCCTGCACGTTCGAAGCGGAGGAGGGTATTCCGAACGCGATTCATGGCGAGGCCGCCGTGCCGGTGGTGGTCTCGGAAGGATCTTCGGTTGTGTGGGGCACGCCGTTCATGCAGAACGTTGCGAAGCAGGGCCCAGGCACGGTGCAGTTTGCCGACACTGTCGATCAGACCAA
>CAMIVJ010000439.1 GCA_946401765.1 uncultured bacterium
TTTCGTCCTTGGGCGCGTGGCGCAGGCGCAGGGCAAAGCTCATGTTCTCGCGCACGGTCATGTGGGGGTAGAGTGCGTAGTTCTGGAAGACCATGGCGATGTCGCGGTCCTTGGGCGGAAGGAAGGTTACGTCGCGCGTGCCGATCGAGATTGAGCCTGCGGTAGGAAGCTCGAGACCGGCGACCATGCGCAGGGTGGTTGACTTGCCGCATCCGGAGGGGCCTACCAGCACAAGGAATTCGCCCGGCTTCACGTCCAAAGTGAAATCGGCCACTGCGGGCGGCTGCCCGGCGGCGTACGTTTTCTCTACGTGGCGCAGGCTGACGCCCGCCTTCTCTTCTGAAATCGACATGAGGATATTTTAGCACATTCGCGGCATGTATGGTATAAGGTTGCAAAGTTTTCAGTGCGCGAGGTCGCGCACAGCCCCTCCCTCGCCAAGATCAGCCTCGTCAGTAGAGCGTCACACGTGAGGCGAGATAGGCCTCCTGTGAATCTATCCAGCTCTGCAGAAGCTGGTTGAGCGCGTCGCCGTGAAGAGATTTGCGAAGTTCGCCGGAGCCGGCGAGCTTGTCGAGCCATTCTGGGCGGGAGTCCTTCTCAAGCTCCGCCTGATGGCGCTGCCAGATGGCGGCGAAGATCATCGCGCCTGCGGTGACTGGATAGAAGGCGTCGGGCTGCTCGATCGAGAGAAGCGCTCCGTCGAGAGTCTGGCCCTGGTAGGGGCCGCCGGCAGGGCGGTACTTGATCGTGCGCATGGCAATGCCGCAGGAGTGCAAGGGATAGGCTACGTCGTCGATGAGCTGGCGCGCGTTGAGCCAGGGGGCTCCGACGACGCGGAAGGAGAGGGAACCGGAGCGGTCGCAGTCGATGGCGGGGTAGGCTTCGGTGAAGACCGTCGCGGGGTAGAGCGCGGCGGAGTCCCAGCTGCGGATGGCGGGCGAAGGGGGCATGAAGTTCGGCCATGGAGCGCGCGAGGCGTGCGTCCAGTCCTGCATCTTGATCACTGTGAGGTCTATGCCGAGCGCCTCTTCGCGCGCGATGTAGCGGGCGCATTCGCCTGGAGTCATGCCGTGGCAGAAGGGAATGTTGAGCGGGGCCACGAACGAGACGAACGCGAAGTCGCGCATCGGGCCGTCAACAACGCCGCCCAGCGGAATCGGGCGGTCGAGCACCGTCACGGCAACCTTGGCCTCCGCGGCGGCTTCGAGCATGTTCTTGAGCGTGGCGAGGTAAGTGTAGCATCTGACGCCGATGTCCTGCAGGTCGATCACCACGCGGCCGAGGCCCTGCATCATTTCCGGCGTGGGGCGGCGCGTCTCGCCGTAAAGGGAGTGCACAGGGATGTTCCATTCGGGATGGATCTCGCCTGCCGTCTTCTCGCCTGCGGCGGCGAATCCGTACCAGCCGTGCTCGGCTGAGAAGAGGCATTGCATGCGGTCGGGGAATTCCCTGTGCAGAAGCTCCGCTGTGGGGGAGGACTGCTGCGAGAGGAGTCCGAAGGGACGAGGCTTTACGACTGAGAGATGTTTGACGAGGGATTCGTAGTTGACCATTGCGGATTTTACCTTTCGAGTGAGACGCGGATTGACGAGATTGCGTGGGCTGTGTTGACGATGGAGGGGTCTCCTGGAGGGTCGGCGTGGACGATAGAGTCTGATGCGGAGGCGTGCAGCCACACGGAGGCGGATGCGGCGAGCATTGCGTCGTCGCGCCCGCTGCGCGCGAGACGCGCCCAGCGTGCGGCGATCACGCCGGAGAGGAGATCGCCCATTCCGCCCATGGCCATGAAGGGATTGCCGGCATCGCATGTGAACACGTCGTCGATGCCGGGCGCTCCAACGATGGTGCGGGGGCCTTTGAGAACAACGATGGCACGGTAGCGCTCGACAATGCGCCTGAGGGCAGAGAGGCGGTCGGCGAGGACGTCGTCGGGGCTGCATGCGAGCAGGCGGGCGGCTTCGCCGGCGTGGGGGGTGAGCACGAGGGACTGTCCATCGGTTACGGGAAGGGGGGACGACTTGCGGGCATACCAGTTGGCGAGGATCGTTAGCGCGTCGGCGTCCAGCACGAAGCGTCCTGCGCTGCCGGAGAGGAGACGCGACAGCAGCATTTCTGCGTTCTGGGTGGTGCCGAGGCCCATGCCGATTGCCGTGACGTCGGCCTTGGGCGGAACGCACGCGGGGGTCTGCTTGGTGAAGGTGGCCTCCGGCACGAGGCAGCCTGCTGCGATGCGCGAGGCGTCAGGCACCACGAGCTGCACTAGCCCGGCGCCTGCGGCGCGAGCGCCGAGGCCCGCAATGACGGGCGCATGCACGAAGTGGACACTGCCGCCCACTATGGTGACGGTGCCCGCCGAATACTTGTGAAGGTCGAGGGGGCGCTTCGGGAACGCATCCCTTAGTTGCTGCGGTAGTTTTTTCATTCGCCTCTATTATAGCAAATATAGTGCGTAGTGCCTAGTGCTTAGTGCGTAGCGCACAGTGCGGGATAGGCGGGATGGGGAGTGACTTGCAGTTTCGGTTTACTACGGTGCGGGGAAATATGGTACAATATTGCCACACGAAAAGTTAGGAGCAAAAAATGATGACGAAAAAAGAGCAGTATGACGAGTTCTGGCTTTTGACCAAGAGCGTGCTTCAAGACTCGAAGATAGATGCGGACGAGGCCAGGGTGATAAAGCGTTGGCTTGAGGAGCATCGGGATGGGAACTCGTTTGATTTCATCATCACGAAGCTGGAAGGTTTCCTGAGTGACGGGTACGTCGACCGTTTCGAGTCGACGAAGGTGATAGACGCCCTTGGCTGCGTCCTCAGGCAGCTGCGCACAGCCGAATGACAATTGCCTTTGACGGCTGCCGAGTGTGGGTTGTGGTCCTTATGAGCAGAACTCTATTCATCTTAGGCGCGGCGCTCTGCGCTGCAGTGCCCTCCGTGCTTGACGGAGAAGTCGTGTCGTTCAAGGACGCCG
>CAMIVJ010000440.1 GCA_946401765.1 uncultured bacterium
GCAGAGTCCTGTCGCGCTTCTGCGAATGCCAGGAGAGGATGCCGCGATGGTCGGCCGGGTCGTCGGGCAGGACCATCGTCTTCACAAGCTCGCCGTTCACATACACCTTCACGGCGCCGGGCCACTTGACGTCGCTCGTCATGGGATAGGAGTTCGGGTTCTTGGAGCGGTCGGCGAAACCGCCGCCGAGCATGCAGTCGAGGTCCACGGCGCCCTTGTCCTTCACGCCGTCCGCGTCCTTGGCGTTGAGGCGCTTGGACGCCACCTCGGCGCGGAACACGGCCTTCTTTCCGGACGGCACGCCGGCGAACTCGTATTCGAAGAATCCCCTCCCCGCGCCGCACGCCTTCAGCCCGTCCATGACGTTCCACTGCTTCTGGCTCCACTCGGCGCGCGCGAATGCGCCAGGCGTCACCGTGAGCGCGTTCGCGGCCTTCTCGCCGCGCGTCACGAAGCAGGCGAAGTTGCGCGCCACCGGAACGGGCGACGCACCGTCCTGCTCTGGATCTGCGAAGAGGCCGAACAGCACCACGCCGCACGCCGTCTCGCCAGGCAGCGCCACGGGCACGTCGGCGATGCGGCCGTTCTGCCAGGCGCTCGCGGTGAACGTGGACCCTTTGGGGAGATTCGACTCGTGGAATTTTCCGCAGGCGTCCCAGTAGAGGAGCTTGCCGCGCAGGGAGAGGCTGCGCCCGGCGTACTTGTCGGTAGTGAGCGAGATGTCAACCGGCATGGTCCAGGTCTCACCGGCCTTGAACTCGCGGCACATCTCCTTGTCGAGCGGCAGGTACGCGTCCGCATGAAGATCCTTAAGCTTCATCCTCCCCTGCGTGAGCTCCTCGATGCCGGTGTACTTGGGCGTGCGGTCGAAGCGCACATATCCGTTCCACTCGTTGATCACGTCGTGGTGCTCCGTGTAGAGCCAGCCACAGCACTGCAGGCGGCGGCGGAATGCGTTCATCATCATGTGGTAGTCCCAGCTCCAGTCGCAGTCTCCCGTGGAGCCCTTGTATCCCCACACGTTGCCGCACTCGCTGTTGAACATCGGCGCGGAGCCCTGCACGAAGCCGCCCACGTAGTTCGCCTTCGAGCCGGGAAAGGTCTGCTTGCAACGCCGCGCGACCTCGGCCTCCCAGTCGTAACCGGGAAGATAGCAGTGCCATGTGTTGAGGTCGGTGATCACGTGGTCGTTGTGGCAGGGCGAGTTGTCCTCTACGAGGCGCGTGGGGTCGAGCTGCTTCGCGCGGGCGTAGATCTTCGCCACCTCGCGGCGCACCCAGGGGGCGTAGCGGCGTGCGCAGTTGCCGCCCCAGTTCTCGCCGTCCGCGAAGAGGCCCCACGTCTCGTTGAAGAGCACCCACGAGAAGATGGACGGGTGGTTGAAGTCGCGGCGCAGCATCGCCTCGAAGCAGAAGGCGTGCTCGCGGAACATCGCCTCGCTCGCGGCGCCCCAGGCGTTCGGAACGTCGGCCATGATCAGGAGGCCGAGCTTGTCTGCCCAGTAGAGCTTGCGCGGAATCTCGACCTTGATGTGCACGCGGTTGCCGCTGAGTGCGAGCTTCTTCGAAATGAGTATCTCGTTCTTCATGAACTCGTCGGACGGGAACGTGTAGAATCCATCCGGGTGGTAGCTCTGGTCGAGCGTGAGCTGCAGATAGACGGCCTTGTTGTTCAGCGTCACGCACGGATATTCCGTGCCGGGTATCTTGCCCACGCCTATCTTGCGCATTCCGAAGTACGTGGCCACTTTGTCCGGAGGGAAGTCTCCACGCGCCTCTGCGGGCGCAAGCGAACACTGCACCTCGTAGAGGTACGGCGAGTCGAGGTCCCACAGCTTCACGTCGCGCAGCGGAATCTTCAGCTTCGCGCCCATCTGCCCGGGAGCAATGGCGATGGAGGCGGACTTCGCGCGGTCTGCCTCCTTGAACTTGACCTCGAAGTTGAGCGGCACCTTCGCAGGCGCGCCAAGCGCCACGTCAGCCGTCACGGTGCCGTTCTCTATGTCGGGAGTGAAGTGCACCTTGTCGAGGTACTCCTGGCCGCGGGCCTCGAGATAGACCGTCTGCCATACGCCGCGCGCGTTGCCGTAGCCCTGCTTGCCGAAGAGGCGCCAGCTGCTGCGGGAGCTTTCGGACGACTCGTCCCACGCGCGCAGCGTGATCTTCTGCGCCTCGCCCCACTTTATGTGACCCGTGATCTCGAACTCGAACGGAGTGTAGCCGCCAGAATGCTCCCCGAGTCTGCGGCCGTCGAACCACGCAGTAGTATCGTGGTCGCTCGCACCCACCACAAGAAACACGCGCTTCCCCTTCCATGCTGCGGGCACCGAGACGTCGCGGCGGTACCAGCCGATGTCCGCCTCGTCCTTCACGCCCGAGAGCGCGCTGCCCCAGGGAAACGGAACGACGATCGACTTGTCGAACTTCGCGTCGTCTGCCGAGAACCACTTCTCCTTCACCCCGGCGTCCGACTTGTCGAACGCGAAGCGCCAGCTGCCGTTGAGGTTCAGCCACTCGGCGCGTTCCCAGTCAGGACGAGGATGTTCCGGAAGCGGAATTTCCGCAAAGGCCGGAATGGTCGCAGCCGCTAAGGCGAAGGCTAGTATCTTGGTCATGTCATGTTCCTTTTGCGTGCGTTGTACGCAGGATGAAGTAGTTGCCAATATTCTACCAAAACAAGTCACGCCCCGCAAGAGCGCATGACACAACGACAAAGCGAGACTCGGCAATATTCGCTCGTGTCACGGTTCTCGGCATTCGCGAACTCAAGCACAGCAGCACCGACTTCAGATCTTCTTCATTGTCGTGCTTCGCCGGTGAGCTTGGGGTCGTCGAGGTCAAGGCGGTAGAGCACCTGGGTGTAGTCCCAGCGCGGGGTCTTAGGCGGACGGTCGGCGAAGCTCGACGTGTAAGTGCCCTCGAAGAGCAGCACTGGCGATTTGGGATCGCGTCCCTCCA
>CAMIVJ010000441.1 GCA_946401765.1 uncultured bacterium
TGGTACCAGGGCGAGATGAACTCGGGCTGGCAGAAGTACGAGAAGCAGTTCCCGTTCTTCGTGAAGCATCTGCGCGCGGCGTTCGGCGTCACGGACCAGCCGCTCTACATCGTGCAGCTGCCGGACTTCCGCGAGAACCACTGGGTGCGCATCCGCGATGTCCAGCGGAAGATGAGCGAAACCGTGCCGAACTGCGAACTCGCCGTTGCCATCGACGGTCACGAGATCGAGCTTCATCCGAGAGACAAGACGACGCTTGCCTCGCGGCTTGCGAACCTCGCGCTTGCCGGATGCTACGGAAAGAAGATCGTCGCGCGCTCGCCGTCGCCAGTGACGGCGCAGGCTTATGGCGGCAGGGTACGCGTGCTTTTTGCAAACGCAGGCGATGGACTGAAGACCTCCGACGGCGCCGATCCGCGCACGTTCGAGCTAGTTGCCTCCGGCGACAAGGGTATGGCGTGCAAGGCCAAGATCGTGGGGAAAGCCAAGCTCCTCGTGGAGTTGACCGTTCCAGCGGAGATGCCTGCGCCCGTCCGCGTCCGGTACGCCTGGTCGCCCGACCCTGACGTGAACCTAGTCAACTCGGCTGGCCTCCCCGCCACCCCGTTCGAAATTGAACTGCAACATTGATTGCCCCCGTCTGGTTGCAGATGGATTCAGACACGTCTGCAATATGATATACTATTGGCATGAGAACTCTTGTCCTTTTTGCCGTTTCCACCGCCGTAACCCTCGGGTTTTCGGCCGCTCCGAAGCAAACGGACGGTCGTGCACCTATCGTGCGCGACTGGGAGAACATTGACGTCAACTCCTTCAACAGGATGCCGGCGGCAACGTATGCGATGCCGCTGGCGAACGCGAAGGCCGCGTTGACGGATGCGCTGGAATTCGAGACGCCGTGGAAGATGTCGCTGAACGGCACGTGGAAGTTCCACTGGAGCGGCGATCCGCAGCGCCGTCCGTTTGTGTTCGAGAGTCCGTCGTTCGACGTGTCGAAGTGGGAGACGATCGACGTGCCCTGCTGCGTGGAGATGCGCGGCTATGGGATGCCGCACTACATCGCCCACGGCTATCCGCACAAGTTCGCGTGGCCGAAGATCCTCGACAAGGAGACGGGGCGTCACGACTACAACCCCGTCATGTCCTACAAGCGCAAGTTCCGCCTTCCGGACGCGTGGAAAGGTCGCGAGACGATCCTCCGCTTCGAGGGCGCGGGCTCCGCGCTCTATGCGTGGATCAACGGCGAGAAAGTAGGATACGCCGAGGATTCCAAGCTGCCGAGCGAATTCAACATCACGCCATTCCTTAAGGACGGCGAGAACGAGATCGCCGTGCAGGTGTTCCGCTGGTGTGACGGCAGTTACGTGGAGGATCAGGACATGCTGCGCTTCTCGGGACTCTTCCGCGACGTGTCGCTCTGGTCGCGTCCGAAGGCCGGTATCGCAGATTTCGTGGTTACGCAAAAGTTCGGCGAGGGATACAAGAGCGCAACCGTGAACGTGACGGTGGAAACCTACGGTAACGCGCAGGGTGTGAGCGCGACGCTCTACGACGCAGAATTCAAGGAAGTGGGTAGGGCGGACGCCCTACCGGTACTTGCCCAGATTGCACTTTACTCGCCTCAACTCTGGAGCGCGGAGAAGCCGTATCTCTACACGCTCGTGCTGAAGTGCGGCGACGATATCCGCGCGAAGCGCATTGGCCTCAAGGAGCAGAAGATTGTGGGCGAGGTGTTCTTCGTGAATGGCAAGCCAATCAAATTCAAGGGCGTGAACCGACACGAGACGAGTCCTGAGAACGGGCGCACGGTGTCGTGCGCCGAGATGCTGCGCGACGCGGAGCTGATGAAGCGCTACAACATCGACACGGTGCGCACAAGCCACTATCCGAACCACCGCCTCTGGTACGACATCTGCGACAAGTACGGAATCTACCTCGTCGCCGAGGCGAACGTGGAGGCCCACGGCGCGGGTTTTGGCAAGGACGGCTTCGGCCCCATCCAGGCGTGGAAGCAGACGATCGTCGAGCGCAACGAACGTCAGGTGCGCTTCTACCGCAACAATCCGTCCGTCACGATCTGGTCGATGGGCAACGAGACGAAGCACGGCGACAACTTCCGCGCCGCGATCGCGGCGGTCCGGAAGATCGACCCGTCGCGTCCGATCCACTGGGAGGTCGGCGCAAAGGATGCCGACATGGACGCGGACATGTACCGGAGCGTGGAGCAGGTCGAGAAGATCGGCGCGGCTCACGACGCCGCGCACGACAGGCCGTTCTTCCACACGGAATACGCCCACGCGATGGGCAACGCGATCGGCAACTTCCAGGAGTACTGGGACGTCACCTACGCGCATCCGTCGCTCATCGGCGGGTGCATCTGGGACTGGAAGGACCAGGCGATCTGGGCGGGCACGGGACGCATCGACCCGAAGACAGGACGCGAGGAGCGCTACCTCGCGTACGGTGGCGACTTCTACGACAATCCGCACAACGGTCCTATCTGCCAGAACGGCGTCGTGGGTCCGCTCGCCGAGGTCACGCCGAAGCTGATCGAGGTCGGACACGTCCACCGCAATCTCGTGGTGACGCGAAAGGCCACTGGAGAGTTCTCGCTGTGGAACAGGTTTTTGTTCACGTGGGCGGACGAGTTCGAGGGGCGCTGGCAGCTCGTGGAGGATGGCGTGGAGGTTGCGTCCGGGCGTATTGCGTCTGCGCATGTTGCACCGCTGTCGCGCGGCGACGTGACGTTGGATGGCCTTGACGCGGCGATTGCGAAGGGCGATGATAAGAAGGAGCGATTCGTCAATGTGTCGTTTGCGACGAAGCGCGACATGCCGTGGGCGAAGGCGGGCTGGGTGGTGGCCAGGGATCAGATTGCCGTTGGGGAGACGAAGCGGCAAGAGTGCCGCTTCCCCGAGGTGCGGTCGCTTCCCGATTCGAAGCG
>CAMIVJ010000442.1 GCA_946401765.1 uncultured bacterium
GAATGCGGTGTATTTGGCGGATACAACAGGCGAGATGAGGGGTCTCTTCGGAATATGCACGGTCGCGTTTGTTGGCAAGAGCCTGTGCGCGCACGGCAGCCAGAACATGATCGAGCCGTGCTTGTGCGGCAAGCCCACGATTGTGGGACCGTACACCGAGAATTTCCGTCCAGTGATGAGTGACCTGCTCGCAGGCGAGGCGATAATCCAGGTGCAGAGCGAAGACGAGCTGAAAGGCGAGGTGCTGCGCTTCTTCGGCGACGCCGGGGCGCGTGCGGCGTTGGGCGCGCGCGCAGAGGAGGCGGTGCGGCGGCGCTGCGGCGTGGTGGGGCGCTGCGCGGACGAGCTTCTGGCGGCGCTGAAAGGAGGAGATGCGCTATGAACTGGAGCGTATTCGACTACGCCGGCAACACCGCGATTGCGTGGACGGCATATCTTGTTTCGCTTGCGGTGCTGATCGCCGTCATTGGCGTCTGCGCCTTTCTGCTCGTTCGCCGTAAATGGCTGTGGGCCGCGTTTCCGCTGCCGCTTCTTGTGGTGTGGGGCGTGCTGTGGGGCTCGTTCGGCGCGCGTCTCGACCATGCATGGCTCTATCTGCAGGAGAACGCGAACCGATCGCACGGCACCTACGTGGCGCTCACGTTAGCGACGGCGTTTCTGCCCACTTCGGGCGATACGGGGCGCGCCGCGCTCATGCACATAGCGACGCGCGACAAGGGCTTCGCGAAGGGGCGTCCAGCGTCCGTGAGGCGCGAGGATGGCCACGAGTGGGCCACGTACAACGACGAGGACTATCCAGGCGGCGTCACCACTTACGACGGGCGCCCCGTGGACACCGGTTCGCGCTTCCGCTCCACGCGTCTGCTCATATCGCTCATCCCGTATTTCGAGATGCCCACCGCGCGCACGGCGCTCGTGATCGGCGACGAGGCTTGGCTATACGAGAAACCGCTCAAGGCGGCTGGGTTGAAGCTGGAGGAGGCGAAGGGCGATGCGCCGGTGGATGTGCTGCTGGTCGCCCCTGGACCTGACTGGGCCGTCGGCGCGGATACGCCTGGCGCCGCCGAGTGGAGCCGACTTGCCAAGCGACTCTCCAAGGAGGGCGTGGCCGCGTTGCACATTGACGCGCGGTTGATGTCCCAGGCACGCTTCAGGCGCATTCTCGCCGATTTCCGCGCCACCTTCGTTCACTACCACCTCTGGTGCACCGGCAGATACGACTACGTGCTTACGTCCGGACGAGCGGTTCTGGCGGACGAGCTGGCCGAGCTTTTCGAGAAGCCTGCCGCGTTCGAGGCCTTCATTTCTGCTGATGCAGTCTCTCCGGCAGAGGTGTTTGCCTCGTATGTCGGCACAGACTTCGAGGTGGATCCCGTGTTCTTCGCCGTGCCGCCCCAGGGGCGGTTCGGATGCGTTTGGACGGCCCCGCGCCTCGCGTTCGCTCCCCCGCCCACAAATCATCTCGCCGCGGTCAAGCCCGGCGCCGTCACAACCTACAGCGTGCCGGCGGTGAAATGGCTCAAGCGCGGCCTCATGGACAAGGACGTCTTCCGTTCGCTCACCAACGGCGTGTTCAAGGCCCAGGCCGCCCGCCGCGAGGCCATTCTGGGCTTCGACCATGCCGACAGCGGTGCCGAGACAAACGCCGTGGAGCGCTGGGCCATGGCGGCCAAGATCAATCCGCGCGATCCGCTCCTTCGCTCGCTCGCCGACTCGCTCGACCTTGAAGGGCGCCGCTTCCTGCGAATCGGAAACGTGGGCGCCGCAATCCGCTGCTGCGAGAACCGTCTGCTAATACGTCCCGAAGACTCCGCCGCCCTGCACAACTTCGGCGTTTGCCTTAAGAAGAGCGGCCACTACGACGTCGCCGCGAGCATATTCGCCAAGGCCGTGACCATGGACCCCGACACCGACGAGCATCGCCTCGAGCTCGTGACGTGCTGCGCCGCAAGCCACAAGGAGGACATCGCGTGCCGCCAGCTTGACGTGCTGATGAAACGTCATCCAACCGACCCTGCGCTCAAGATGCGCGCCGCGAAGCTCCTCTGCCTGCGCTCCAACAAGGTGCGCGACGAGACGCGCGCCGTGGCTCTTGCCGAGGAGGCTGTCAGAATCACCGGCTGGAAAGACCGTTCCTATGTGCAGGCCCTTGCCGACGTGTACATCGATTCAGGTCGCACGCTCATGGGCCTGGGTCTAAAAAAGAAAATGAGAGAAATGAGGTTCGAAAAATGAAGAAGACAATCCTGATCGCGCCGATCGTGCTGCTCGCCGGATGCTTCACGCTCAAGCAGACCGAGATGCCGTCCGTGCAGTTCTCCCGCGCGCCCGAAGGGCGTGACGTGGCAGTGGCCGTGAGCGGATTTGCCGCCACGATCACCACGTACACGCCGATCTACGGGTACCAGACCGTGTTCGTGGACGACGGTCCGTTCTACGGTCCGCGCGGCCGGCGCTACTATGGCGGCGGGCACTACCGCACGATGACCTCCGAGACGCTCGTTCCCAGCGTGAACGCGAGCGACGCCTACCTCAGGCGCGCGCAGACGCATCTTGAGGATGCGGGCTTCCTTCTGCGCGCACCCTCGGCCGACTACAACGTGGAGGTGGCGTTCGGCGGGCCGTTCGTGAGGGACCGTGAGCGCGCCGTGGAGTTCGCGTGGATGTTCCTCTCCGTGTTCTCCGCCGAGTACGCCACGCAGACCTGGACGGCGAAGCTGCGCATACACGATGCGAAGACCGGCAAGCTTCTGTTCGCCCAGGAGTATGTGCAGAAGTACGAGGACTGTGTGTGGTCGCCTCTCTTCTTCATCGGCCTTGCAGGATGCACCGAGAACACGTTCAACTACATGCAGAACTGGTGCCTTACGGCACTTACCGACCGTTCCATGGCCGACGCCACTGCCTTCCTTTCGAAGTCTGCGCCGCTGCCGCCGCAGTCA
>CAMIVJ010000443.1 GCA_946401765.1 uncultured bacterium
AGGGCGCGCGCACCACGCCTTCGATTGTAGCGTTCACGAAGACGGGCGAGACGCTTGTCGGCCAGGCGGCGAAACGTCAGGCGGTGACGAATCCCAAGAGCACGATATATTCGATCAAGCGCTTCATGGGCCGTAGATACGACGAGATGAGCGAAGAGATCAAGATGGTGCCTTACGAGGTTGTACGTGCTGCGAACGGCGATGCCGCCGTGAAGGTGAACGACAGGCAGTATAGTCCGCAGGAGATATCGGCGATGATCCTCCGCAAGCTGAAGGAGGACGCCGAGGCGTTTCTGGGCGAGAAGATCACCGAGGCGGTGATCACGGTGCCTGCCTACTTCAACGACTCGCAGCGTCAGGCCACGAAGGACGCCGGCCGCATCGCCGGTCTTGACGTGAAGCGCATTGTGAACGAGCCCACGGCCGCGTCGCTTGCGTACGGACTCGACAAGAAGTCGAACGAGAAGATCGCCGTGTACGATTTCGGCGGCGGAACGTTTGATATTTCAATCCTCGACATCGGCGACGGCGTCTTCGAGGTGAAGGCCACGAACGGCGATACGCACCTCGGCGGCGACGACCTCGACCAGGCGATCATGAAGTGGATGATGGACGACTTCCAGCGCGAGAACGGCATCGACCTTTCGAAGGACATGATGGCGCTGCAGCGTCTGAAGGAGGAGGCCGAGAAGGCGAAGTGCGCGCTCTCGAGCGCCACCACGTACGACATCTCCCTGCCGTTCATCACGGCCGACGCGACGGGTCCGAAGCACCTCACGGCCTCGCTTTCCAAGGCGAAGCTCGAGCAGCTCACCGACTCTCTCGTGGAGCGCACCACGGTGCCCTGCCAGAACTGCCTGCGCGACGCAGAGCTCTCGAACGTCGACGAGGTGGTGCTCGTTGGCGGCCAGACGCGCATGCCTCTCATCCAGGACAAGGCCAAGCAGCTCTTCGGCAAGGAGCCCCACAAGGGCGTGAACCCCGACGAGGTGGTGGCCATGGGCGCCGCCATCCAGGGCGGCATCCTCAAGGGCGACGTTAAGGACGTGCTGCTTCTCGACGTGACCCCGCTCACGCTCGGCATCGAGACGCTCGGCGGCGTGCTCACGCCTCTCATCGAGCGCAACACCACGATCCCCGCGAAGAAGAGCCAGGTGTTCTCCACTGCGGCCGACAACCAGCCCGCCGTCACGATCAGCATCTTCCAGGGCGACCGCAAGATGGCGCGCGACAACAAGAGCCTCGGCAACTTCAACCTCGACGGCATCCCCCCCGCTCCGCGCGGCGTGCCGCAGATCGAGGTGACGTTCGACATCGACGCCAACGGCATCCTCAACGTCTCCGCCAAGGACCTCGGCACCGGCAAGGAGCAGAAGATCACCATCACCGCGGCGAGCGGCCTCTCCAAGGACGAGATCGAGCGCATGCGCAAGGACGCCGAGATGCACGCGGCCGAGGACGCAAAGCGCCACGAGGACGTCGAGACGCGCAACAAGGCCGAGTCCCTCGCCTTCCAGGTCGAGAAGACCCTGAAGGAGAACGGCGACAAGGTCCCCGCCGACAAGAAGGCGCCCGTCGAGTCCGCGCTCAAGGATCTGCAGGAGGCGCTCAAGGGCCAGGACATCGCCGCCATCAAGGCGAAGGAAGAGGCCCTTATGAAGGCGATGGAGCCCGTGGCGCAGGCCATGTACGCCGGCGCACAGGGAGCGGCCGGCGCGCAGGGCGCGCAGGCCGGTGGCTTCAACCCCGGCGCGGGCACGCCTCCGCCGAACGACGGCGGCGCCAAGAAGGCCGGCGACGACGTGGTCGATGCCGACTACACGATGAAGTAAGAACGGAGTGCCTAGTGCCGAGTGCCTAGTGCGCATGAGGCACCAGGCACCATGCACCAGGCGCTGGAATTTCCAACTACAACCAACCGAAAGGAAAGTGAAAAAAATGAAAGTGAGACCTCTGGGCGATCGCGTTCTCGTTGAACCGATCGAGGAGAAGGAGCAGATGGTCGGCGGAATCTACATCCCCGACGCAGCCAAGGAAAAGCCGATCACGGGCACCGTGAAGGCCATTGGCAAGAAGTATGACAAGGACCACAAGGAGCTTGCCTTCGACGTGAAGGTGGGCGACACCGTGCTGTTGCCGAAGTATGGCGGCACCGAAGTCAAGATAGACGGAAAGAAGCTGCAGCTCGTCCGCGAAGAGGACCTGCTGGGCGTGATCGAGAAGTAACAACCAACGGGGAACCCCCGGTTTCCCCGAACCCCTTCAACAAGGAATTATCATTATGGCTAAACAGATCAAGTTCGACGCTGATGCGCGTCAGAAGATTCTCGCCGGCGTTGAGAAGCTCAGCGCGGCCGTCACATCCACGCTCGGCCCCTCTGGCCGCAACGTGATTCTCGACAAGAAGTTCGGCTCGCCGCAGATCACCAAGGACGGCGTGACCGTCGCGAAGGAGATCGAGCTGCCCGATCCCTTCGAGAACATGGGCGCGCAGATGGTGAAGGAAGTCGCCTCCAAGACGAACGACGTCGCGGGCGATGGCACCACCACGGCCACGCTGCTCGCCGAGTCAGTGTACCGCGAGGGACTCAAGAACCTCACGGCCGGCGCCAACGCGATGGCCCTCAAGCGCGGCATCGACAAGGCCACCGGCGCGGTGGTGGACGCGATCGCCAAGCTCTCCAAGAAGGTGAAGAGCGCCGAGGAGATCGCTCAGGTCGCCACGCTTTCCGCGAACGGCGAGGAGGAGATCGGCAACATCATCTCCGAGGCGATGGACAAGGTCGGCAAGGACGGCACGATCACGGTCGAAGAGGCGAAGACCCTTGAGACCACGCTCGACGTCGTCGAGGGCATGCAGTTCGACAAGGGCTACCTCTCGCCCTACTTCGTCACCGATCCCGAGGAGATGGAGTGCGTGCTCGAGAACCCCTACATCCT
>CAMIVJ010000444.1 GCA_946401765.1 uncultured bacterium
GGATGGCGTTCTTCATCGTGTTGCCGCGAACGATGGAATCGTCAAGGACGACAAGTGTATCGAGGCCGGGGCGCACAAGTCCGTAGGTGACGTCATAGACGTGCTTGTAGAATTCGCGGCGCGCGGCTGCGTCGGCGATGAAAGTGCGGAACTTCGCGTCCTTCACCGCCACCTCTCCAAAGCGCGGAAAGGCTTTGAGGACTTCAGACTTCGGACTTCGGACATCAGTTGCAGAAGTCTGAGGTCTGAAGTCAGAAGTCCTGTCTCCAATGTGAAGGAAAGCATTTTTAATCAGCTCTTCCAGTAACCCGTGGAAGGCGATGCGGGCGGAGTTGGGAATGTAGCTGAAGAAGATGTCTTCGAGCGGCGCGTTTGCCGCCTCCAGAATCTGCGGCACAAGCGCAGCGCCGAGGGCCTTGCGCTCGCGGTGGATCGCGGCGTCGTTCGCGCGCGAGAAGTAGATGCGCTCAAACGCGCAGCTACGCTTCGCCGGTTTGAAGGTTTGAAAGTTTGAAGGTTTGAGAGTTTGAGGGTTTGAGGGAGTGAGACTTTTAAACTTTGAAACACTCAAACTTTCAAACGTCGTTTCGCCCGTGGGTGAAACGACTAACGCCTGTCCGGGAGGAAGTTCCTTCACGGCTTCCGGCGGCACGTCGAAGGCGGCCTGTATGGCGGGGCGCTCGCTGGCAACGGCAACCACATCGTCGCTGATAAAGTAGAAGCCGGGACGTATGCCGTGCGGGTCGCGCGTGGCGAACGCCCATCCGTCGCCGGTCATTCCGCACAGCGTCCATGCTCCGTCCGCATTGGCGAGAGCCTTGGAAAGCGCAGTGGCGATTGGAAGATTTCTTCCTTCCGACATCGGCCTTCCGACATCGGAACAGCGCCGAAGTCTGAAGTCCGAAGTCTGAAGTCCTTCCTTCCCCAGCTCATGAGCAATCAGCTCGCAGATGAGGTAGCCGTCTGCCTTGCTCGTGGGGAAGGAACCGTGCCGGCTGTAGTCTTCGAAGAGTTCGTGTGCGTTCGTGAGATTGAAGTTGCCAGCGAGAAGAAGCGTATGTTCGAGCTCGCTCGCCTCGTGGACGAACGGATGGCAAAACGCCACCTCGTTCTTGCCGAAGGTGGCGTAGCGCAGATGTCCAAGGAAGATTTTCTCACACAGAGGCACGGAGGCACAGCGTTTCTTGATGGGATTATGAGGTTCTGGAGACTCTTTAAATCTTGCCAGATCATCCTCTCTCTGTGTCTCTGTGCCTCTGTGTGATGAGATGTGCGGGCGTTTTGCGATTGAGCCTAGCACGTCTACGAGCGGCGTTGAAGATGCGGATTTGGCAATCCAGTACGGCTCTTCGCCAGGCTCGGGATTGGCGGTGAGGATTGCCGCACCAGCGCCGTCCTGCCCACGGTTGTGCTGTTTCTCCATAAGAAGCGAAAGCTTCGTTCCCCCGAAGTCGACAGCAGACGATGGTGGCCTCCTCAAGACCACCATCGCCACTGCACATTCATGTTTTATTTCGTCGGACATACCACTCCACGTTCCCACTAGGCGCTAAGCACTAGGCACTAATACAGAAACAGCATGTCCCGGTATTTCGGAAGAGGCCAGCGAGCGGTGGAGACGCGTTTCTCGAGCGAATCGACAGTCGTCCTGAGCGACTGCATCGAGGAGAGTATCTTTTCATTGGCGGTTTTCGAAGACGGTGCCCCGGCGAGCGCCTCCTCCAGCTTCCCGATGCCGGCCTTGAGCGCGTCGAGTCCAGTGCCGAGTTCGACGAGGCTCTCGCGCAATGCGGTTGTGCCGCAGGCCACGTCGATGTTCTCTGCCTTTGCAAGCGCCTTGACAGTCTCAAGGTATTCGGCCTTGACCGCAGGGAAGATCATCTCAGAGGCGATGTACCGCGCGCACGCGCCCTCAATGCGCACCTTCTTCTCGTATTCCTCGAGGAAGATCTCGTGTCGGCTTTCAAGCTCGCGCGCCGTCATCACGCCGTATTTCGTGAAGAGCGCGGCGTTCTCCTTCTTCGCGAGCGCGGCGAGGGCGGAAGGCGTGTCGGGCGCGTTGGGAAGCCCGCGCTTCGCCGCCTCCTCCGGCCATTCGGCCTCGTAGCCGTTGCCGTTGAACACCACGCGCTTGTGCGCCTTGAGCGAGGTCTGCAGGATCTTCTGCAGGGCGTTGTGGAAGGCGGGAGTGTGTTCGCCGGGCTTGGCCTTGCCTGCCACCTTGGCCTTCTCCAGCTCGCCGGCGATGCGGTCCACTGCCTCCGCGACGATGGTGTTGAGAACCGTCATCGGACCCGAACAGCATACGCTCGAACCAGGCGCGCGGAATTCGAACTTGTTGCCCGTGAACGCGAAGGGCGAGGTGCGGTTGCGGTCAGTGGCGTCCTTCGGGATAACGGGCAGCGTGTCAACGCCGATCTTCATCGCGGTGCCGCTCTTGGACTTCGCGCCACCGCCGTTCTCGAGCCTGTCGAGGACTTCTGCGAGCTGGTCGCCTACGTAGATGGAGATCACTGCGGGCGGCGCCTCGTTTGCGCCGAGGCGGTGGTCGTTGCCAGCACCCGCCACGGAGGCGCGCAGAAGGTCGGCGTGCTTGTCCACGGCCTCGATGATGGCGGTGAGCATTGTGAGGAACACGGCGTTTTCGTCGGGGTTCGTGCCGGGATCTAGCAGATTCTTTCCACCGTATGCGACGGACCAGTTGTTGTGCTTGCCGGAGCCGTTTACGCCGGCGTACGGCTTCTCGTGCAGGAGGCACTTGAGGCCGTACCTGTCGGCCACGTTGCGAAGGGTGTCCATCACGAGCATGTTGTGGTCGCTCGCGAGGTTCAACTCCTCGAACTGCGGGGCAAGCTCGAACTGCGCGGGGGCGACTTCGTTGTGGCGGGTCTTGGCGGGGATGCCGAGCTTCCAGAGCTCGCGCT
>CAMIVJ010000445.1 GCA_946401765.1 uncultured bacterium
GCGAACAGAGGCGTTCTCGGCGTGAACACCTCCAGCGGACAGCTCAAGGGCGTTGACCGCTTCGGCATCGTGAGCCCCTGGGCCCAGAACGTGATAAAGCGCAGCCAGAACGCCAACGCCAACTCGCCCGTGCCCACGGGCGGCACCATCCGCGACCACGTGGTGTACTTCGCCATCGACGACGACCTTGACGGCATAACCAAGGCCAAGGTGTGCGGCGAGCAGGTGAAGGTGCGCGCGAACGCGATCGCCTGGAGCGCGGGCGCCGACGGAAAGCTCGGCTCCTCCTACCACAAGCGCGACAAGCAGAACATCGACAACGTCTACAGCTGGAGCCGCAACCAGGAGGTAAGAGACAAATGAAAAACCGTTCTAGATCGCAGGGATTCACCATCGTCGAAATGCTGATGGTGCTGGGCGTGATCGCCGTTCTGCTCGGCCTCGTGACGTCGGCCGCAATGACGGCCATCCGCCACGCGCGAGAGAAGCGGACCGCGGCGAGCATGCAGGTGATACAGGCCGGCATCGCCACATACCGTTCGCAGAACGGCGAGTGGCCCGGGCCGCTCAAGAGCTACGCCGAGAACGGCCTCTCAGGCGGCCGCCGCAACTACACGCTCAACACCTCCGAGTACGACCAGGTGCTCACCGAGGTTGTGAAGGAGAGCGTGAACACGTCGTCAGCCAACCCGATGATGGACGTGACCGGGCTCATCGTCTCGCCCAAAAGCGGCAACGGAAGCTGGGGCATCGAGTTCCGAGAGGCCATCAAGAAGCAGCACAAGCACGGCGGCTCCATAAAGCTCGCCAACATGGCCTTCGGCTACCTGGACAACGGCGGCAAGTTCCACCGTTTCAAAATAACGTACAATGCGGATTCCGACCATGTCTCAGTATCGCAGTAGAAAATCCGGCTTCACTCTCGTGGAGCTCATAGTGGTGATCGGCTTGATGGCGTTTCTCGCCACGATCTCCACAGGCGGCTATTTCGCCGTGACGCGCGGCATGGCCGCTCGCGGCGCCGTGCAGGACGTGGCGTCGATCATACGCTTCGCCCAGCAGGCGTGCCTGATCGACCAGATGCCAACTGCGGTTCTCTTCTACAACTACCGCTCCGACAAGGGGACGAGCGGCGACGCGTACGGCCGGGCCGTGGCGGTGAGAATGTCGGGGCGCATCTCGTACGTCGCCAACGGCGGCACTGACGCCGAGGGCAAGAAGCAGGTGACGACCGGAGTTCTCGTGGACGAGTTCGCCGACTGGAACCAGTCCTTCCCTCACGACTATGCAGACGGCAGCCGCGCGCTCGGCGTGCGCATCTACCGCATGCAGAGCGAGAGCGACATCAAGAAGGGCTATCTGAAGAGCAGCTCGCTCATGTACAACTGGGTGGCGCGCGCAGCGGTGGACAGGTTCAACTCAGAGTACATGATCGGAGCAGGCGCAAAGGTCGAGGACTGGTGCAAGAGCCACAACAAGGAGGACAACACCGCGTACTCCACCTACCCGAACGGCAACGCCTACCGCTGGGGACTCCCGTTCCACCAGGCCAACAACGGCATCGGCAAGAGCGAGTGGAAGATCGGCGACGCGTATGGAATGGAGATCGCCTCGTTCACGCTGCCCAAGAACTACATCTTCGGCACATCGGCGCCTAAGGGCACCGAGCCCGACGAGCCTTCGCCGAAGGCGCTTGTGTTCTGGCCCGACAAGGTGAGCAGCTCCACGGCGTACCAGTTCTCCGCCCAGGAGGTCACGATATCGATGCTCAAGAGCGTCGACGACACCAAGCCCTCCATTGTGGGCAAGATCAACAGCGAGATCCTGAAGGACCAGGACTAGGGAGGTGAAGTGATGAAATCGTTTTTCGGAAAATCTGGCTTCTCCCTGATGGAGGTGAACCTGGCCGTGTTCATCATGGCCACGGGCGTTCTTGCGATGGTGAGCCTGTACCCGCTCGCATACCGCGAGAACAGCCAGAGCGTCGAGGACGTCAAGGCCGCGGCCAACGCCGACGCCGTGTTCAACCAGGTGGCGGGCGTTCTTTCCGCGCGCAATCTCACGTGGAAAGAGTGGGAACAGTGCGTTGAGGCGGCGGTGAACGCCACCGGCGCCAAGATAACGACGTCGAGCGGCGGCAGAAACGGCGCGTGGGCGCGCTACTGCAACCGCGAGAACGGCTGGTCGCCCAAGAGGAAGAGCGAGATCAACTCTCTCGCACGCAGCGTGTTCAACGCCCTCACCGGCAAGTCAGGCCAGGCCGGCGGCAGCGCGCAGTGGCCGGTCGACAACGACCTCACGTGCGCTCTTGTGGCGCAGTGGGGAATGTTCAACCGCGGCACGGGCCAGTATCCGCTTGAGGACCACTCGCGCGTGACGTTGAGCATGCGCGTTGCGCGCAACGCGGGCTCGCTCTTCGCCCAGCCGATATTCCTCACCGAGATTCACTTCCAGGGCGACCAGAAGGAGGTCATGCAATGAGGGCCGAAGCATCAGCGCGGCGTGGACGCGAGGGCTTCACGCTTCTCGAGATGCTGGTGGCGTCGCTGCTGCTGGGCATGCTCGTGACTATTCTCACGATGGTGTTCAACGCCTCGTCGATCGCCTGGCGAACAGGCAAGGCCGGCGTCTCGCAGCTGTCGTCCATCCGCAGGCAGCTGTCGTTCGCGCAGTACAACGCGGACAATCTTCTGCCCTGCGTAAACCAGAAGAACGACGGCGACGTCGGCTGCGTGACCGGCGCGTGGAAGAGCGACGGCACGATACGCACGCGCGCGGCGGCGAAGATGCCGGGCGACGCGGGCTTCACGCCGCCTTCCTTCAACGACTTCAACAGCGCCAAGAGCACGCTTGACAAGCCGGCTTGGATGCGCTTCCAGTGCAACGCGTCGCTCAAGCTTGGATCGGCGCAGTCCTACGTTGTC
>CAMIVJ010000446.1 GCA_946401765.1 uncultured bacterium
GTTCGACTTGACTACGCCCGAGAACATGAACGTTGTGCAGCCAACTCCCGAGCTTGCGTTCCCGGGCGCGACCCTTGAGGAGATTCAGGACCTCAAGTTCGGCGCGTGGTTCTGCGGCAGCATGATAAACGGCACCGGCAACTGCGAATCGTACTTCACGAAGAAGTACACAAACGCCGCCGGCGTGCTTGAGTTCCTGGTGGTGACGCCGCAGAAGTACGACGATGCGTACGTGAAGGGCGTTGCCGTGAAGCTCACGCAGGGCGAAGACGGCGTGTACGCGCAGGCGCTGAAGAGATGCTGGCGCAAGTGCGACAGCAAATACCTTGCCTCTACCGACTTCGTGAACCTTGCCTCGGACGGCACTATCACCTTCAACTACAGTTCCGGCGTTCCCGGCAACGGCTACAACGGCGGCACGAACGGCGGCTACGCCATCTGCGCCCTCAATGCCATGAAGTGGGTGCCATCGTCCGCGCCAACGCGCGTGTTCGCGAATCCCGCCGACTCGTCCCCGCTCACGCTCGAAGACATCAAGGACTACCGCTTCACCGGCGTGATCGCGGGTGGTTCTATCTCCCCCGTCAAATACTCCACTGTTGAGGCGCAGAACGTGCACGTGGAGTACGACGGCTACGGAAGCGTCGCGAAAATCCGCCTCGAGATGCAGCTGCTCGACGACCGCTACCTCAAATGCCCCGTTGTGGAGCTCACGAACGGCGACGGCGGCGTGTACGCGCAGAACGTATACGCCATGTATTTGACGGTCACCGACGGCATTGGCCTCGGCTACCACTTCTACGACGCGAATGGCAATCCCGCCGAAGGCACCAGAAGCGCCTCGCGTTCAACGTCGCCGGCGGGCAACGGCTATGGCGTCGCGGGCCTCAGCGCCTTATACGCGAACAAGGTCACCTATACGCTAGACGCATCGAAGACATGGAGCGAGATGACGGGCAGCTCGGCCGCGGTGGACGACGAATCGCTCAACGTCGTCGTCAACGTGACGGCGGGGAATCCAGTTCTCACGTTCGACGTGCCGATCGCCGCCCAGAGCATCACCATCGCCTCCGACGCGAACAACGCCGTCACATTCGCTGGCGCGAAGCCTACGTTCGCCACCTGGGACCTTCGCGGAACGAGCGGCAACGTGACGTTCAACGACTTCACGCCGGTAGAGGACACAACCACTCTCAACATAGTGCCGAACATCTCCGGCACGCTCGTCTTCAACGGCCCGCTGAACGGCGTACTCCCCTACAACACCACCGCCGTGTCCGTGCCGTGCGCAGAAATCGTGCTGGGCGGCACGCAGAGTTTCGCGTCCCTCGCGCTCAACAAGGTGAAGGCGTTCACCGTCGCGGGCGTGTTCATGCTGGACAGCGCGCTCACCGGCACGGGCACCGTCACTTTCGCCCCCGGCGGCGTGTTTGGAGTGGGCGGCGCGGTGAGCGTTGCATCCACGGTGACGCTCGCGACGCCCCAGGACGAATACACGTCAGTCGTCGTTGCGGAAGGCGTGAATGGCGCCACGCTAGTGTACGACGACGCGTCGGTGACGGGTAAAGGACTATGCCTGACGGCCGGCACGCTCTCGTTCGACGCTACCGAGGAGGTGCGTCCCGCAGTGGGCGCTGGCGGCACGTTCGCCGTGAACGTCGACTACGCGCTTGTCCATTGCGGCTATACATCTCCCGCGCATCTGGAGGAAGGTGGCGTGATAAGATTCTACGACCCTTCGGGGACGGAGGTGGGCATCGGCCGCGCGCAGATGAACGTGCTGCCGCCACTCGACGCGATATGGTCGCCAATAGAGGGCGGCGACTCGTCGTTCTCCACGGCGGCGCACTGGACCGGCAACGCCGTGCCGGCTGACGGCGCGGAGGTGACTGCGACCTCTGGCTCGCTCGCAACCACAGAAGTGACGATCATGCAGAACCAGTCGTACGCGCGCGTGACGATTGCCGCCGGCAGTGATCTCGTGTTCACGCCAGGCCAGGAAGGCGCGCGTCTCTCGGCGGGTGTGCTGAGCGTGGGCCTAGGTGCGAGGGCCACGGTTCTGCTCAATGCGTTCAGCTGCGAGGCGGTGGAGCTTTCCGCCGGCGCCTTGCTGCGGCTTGTGGGGACGCAGGGCGAGGAGACCTTGTTCGCCGCGCCGATATCCGGGAAGGGCGGCATCGAAGTGTCGGGCGGTACGTTCGCGTTCGACGCGCAAAGCTCATATCGCGGTGGCACCAAGGTGTGCGCGGGCACCGTGCTGAAGGCCGTGGCGAGCCACCGTGCGACTGTGGACGGCGAGATATGCGGCGTGTTCGGCATGATGGATGAGCAGAATATCATCACCGTTGAAGCGGGCGGCGCGCTCGACGTCAACGGAGCTGGCGACTTGAACTACTTCCTCGTGATCGCCGGCCAGGGACTTGAGCTGGACGACGGGGAGTTCGGCGGAGCGGTGTTCAATTCGGGCGCGTCCCACCGCACGGACTGGTCGCAGCTCTACGGCCTCACGCTTGCAGCGGACGCCATGATACGCGCCGAGAACGACATTGGATTCGTCTCGCGCAGCTTCAATGATCCGCTCCGCGTGAATCTTGGGCAGTACAGGCTCGTGAAGCGCGGCGCCGGCACGCTCTTCTTCAACACCGCAAGGGGCATGACCGTTTCAGGCGAGGGGACGCTGCGCGTGGAGGAGGGCAACGTGCAGTGGCACGCACAGGTGTACAACGGCGCGCTCAGCGCGCTCAAGGCGAACAACGTGGCACTTGAGACGGGCGAGGGCGGCGTCTTCACCACGAGCGGCCCGGCGACGTTCAATACGATATCGAACAGCGGCACGATCGAGCTCGTGACCACGTCTGGCGACTTCAATCTTGACGGCACGTACAGCGGGGACGGCATCGTGAACAAGCGCAA
>CAMIVJ010000447.1 GCA_946401765.1 uncultured bacterium
GTCGGTCGTGACTGACGAGCCGACGATGGTGTTCAACGTGAAGTTCACCGAGGGCACGTCCCCGCTCATTGCGGACCAGACGATCAAGGGTTCCGTGACAGTCGTCGAGAAGGGCGAGGGTTCCGTTTACATGGGCATCATGAAGGACCCGGACGGCACGACCAACATTTGGCGCGAGCTGTCAGGCGTGACGCCCGACCTCGCCAACGCGGTTGAGCTGAGGGTGTCCCTGCGCACCTACAACGGCGAGCGGCAGGTGAGGTACGCGGTCGGCAACACGGTTCTCACCTCGTCGTATGGCGAATGGGCGCCCACGGCCTACGCTGGTTCCTCAGACGACGTGACGTCCGCCGGCATGGTGGGCAACGGTGACCTCTTCAACCTCGCGGCGGAGACGATTGCAATCCGTACGAAATACCCGCTCACGATTCCTGACATCGACGGAATGGGCGTTGTCTCGGTCAAGGTGGACGGCGTGGATGTGTCGCCGGAAGCGAACGGCACATACCTCGTTCCCGAAGGCGCATACGTGGCCGTCACGTTCGCGCCGGACGCGGGCAAGTACCTCGACTTCCGCACGATGGTGTTCCAGATGGGCGACAGCGCGATGACGCTGCCCGTGGCGGGCAGGCCGTCTGTCGTCCCGCCCTCCAGCTTCCTCTTCATCAACGAGGTAATGGCCTCGAACGGCGAGACGGCCGCGACGGTGAACGGCGGCGCGGAGCTCGACTGGGTTGAGCTGCGCAACGACAACGACGACGACATCGACGTGACGGGCTGGTACATGTACGACAACGCCACGAAGCCGAACAAGTGGGTGCAGATCGAGGGTTCGTGCGTCGTTCCCGGACACGGCTACAAGCTCGTGTGGTGCGACAAGAGCTACACCAACTGGGCCGCGGGCGAGGCCCACGCCAAGTTCGGCGTCGGCAAGAGCGACAGCACGGTCGTCCTCGCCAGCTCCAACAGTCTCGATGCGATCGTCACGACGCTGGCCCTGCCGCCGCAGATGAAGGACGTCTCGTACGGACGCGGCAACCGCGAGAAGACGATCCTCGGCAAACTCGATGCCGCACAGTGGCGCGTCGGCAACGGCGAATGGCAGGCGGTGTCCGGCCCGGTCGGCATGCCGGGTGCGGCGACGGGCGGCTTCACGGTGACGTCCTACCAGCTGAACAAGGACGCCTGCGCGAACATCCCCGCCGTCGAGGGCGCGCTCGCGAGCGGAAGGTACAGCCCGAAGACAACGCTCACCGGCGTGCAGACGGTCGCCTACAAGAACGCGTCCGCCACGATTTCGTCCGAGTTCAGCTCGAGCTACAGGTCCGTTTCCGAGGTAGGCATGGCCGACAACGGCACCTACTACGCGATCCTCGTCGAGGGCGTCATCAACATCCCGCGCGCCGGCAGCTGGACGTTCAGCGTCGGTTCGGACGACGGTTTCTCGCTAGAGGCGTGGAACGAGAAGTACCACTTCCAGTCCGAGTACACGGGCGCGCGCGGCTACGGACAGACCCCGGCCATCTTCCGCGTCCAGGAGCCGGGCGCGTACAACGTGAGGCTCCTCTACTTCCAGGCGACGGGCGGCGCGGCGCTCGACTTCTGCGTGAAGGAGGGCGAGTTCGAGGACTACGAGCACTTCACGCTGGACGGCTTCAGCCTCGTCGGCACGGCCGCGAGCGGCGTCACCCACGCCGGCGCGTGGGCTGGACACGTCTCGACGGACGTCTCCGCCGCGATGCTCAACGTCACAAACGCGCTTGACTGGAAGGCGACGTTCACGCTCGACGTGGCGCCGGCGTCGGACGACGCCTTCAGGCTGAAGGTGCGCTACGCCGACGGCTTCACGGCGAAGGTCAACGGCACGGTCGTGACGAACGCCCTGGTCGAAGAGGCGCGCGCGCTGGCGGACGCGCTGACGCCCGTCGTGATCCCCATCCCGTCGGGACTTCTCAATGTGGGCGACAACCTCCTTGAGATCACCGCCGTCAACGACGCCGTGGGCGATCCTGACTTCCTGCTTTCGGCTGAGGTCTCGGTCACGAAGTCCGCCGAGGAGCTCGTGTTCTTCCGCGAGCCCACGCCGGGCACGAAGAACACGACGGCCGGCTACGGCCCCGCATCCCCGAAGGTGCAGTTCAGCGTGCCGCACGGCTACAAGACGGCGGCGTTCGACCTGACGCTCTCCTGCGCGGACGATCCCACGGCGACGATCTACTACACGCTCGACGGCACGTCGCCCACTACGTCCTCCACGCCCTACACGGGTCCGATCCACATCGCGTCCACCACGTGCATCCGCGCGGCGGTTCCGCAGGAGGGGAGCGTGATCCAGCAGGACGCCGCGGCGACGTACCTCTTCCTCGACGACATCCTCCAGCAGACGAGCGGAGTCGTGCCGGCGGGCTTCCCCTCGACCACGATCAACAGCCAGGTTATGCGCTACGGCATGAATCAGAGCGTCGTGAACGGCGCGGACCGCGACCGGCTCCTGCGTGGCTTCACGAACTCCGTCTCCACAATCTCGCTCGTGATCGACCCGCACAACCTCTTCGACCCCGTCGAGGGCATCTACGTGAACGCCAAGGCGTGCGACGGACGCGAATGGGAGCGCACCACGATGGTGGAGCAGATCGACCCGACGAACGACGCCAACGGCTTCTCCACGGCGGGCGGCATCCGCATCCGCGGCGCGTTCAGCCGCAACCCGCAGTACCCGAAGCACTCGCTCCGCCTCTTCTTCCGCAACGACTATGGCGACGGGCCGCTTGAGTTCCCGCTCTTCGGCGACGAGGGCGCGAGCAAGTTCAAGAAGGTTGACTTGCGCACGTCGCAGAACTACGCCTGGGCGAACGGAACCGACAGCACCTACAAGAAAGATACGTTCATCCACGAGGTTTTTGCGCGCGA
>CAMIVJ010000448.1 GCA_946401765.1 uncultured bacterium
CAGGAACCAACCATCCCCGGGACGACTATATGATAGCATAATCGGCGCCCCTTCTGCAAGCAGGTAGAATTTGCAGCTTTCACTGCACTTTGTCGAAGGTCTCAACCACTATGGCTGGCGGCGTGCCCCTGTAGGCCGCAAGATCCTCGAGCGTTGTCTCGCCGGAGAGCACGCACACGAAGTCGACGCCCGCGTTGTCGGCGATGGCCTTGTCGGTGTAGAGCCTGTCGCCAACGACGGCTATCTCCTCCGGGGCGAACTCGGCGAGCACGGGCGCGAGCAGAGTGGGGCTGGGCTTCCCGAAGACGTGGCTGGGCTTCATGCCGTTGGTGATCTCGAGAAACTTCATCATCCCGCCGATGTCCGGTATCGGGCCGCGCTCGCTTGGGCAGCAGTTGTCGGGATGCGTGGCCACGAAGTCCACGGGCGTCTGGTTCCTCGTGCGTACTGGGCACATCGGGCTCGGCGGGCAGTTGCGCATGTTCCAGAGGGACGTCGCGTCCGCGAGCTTCGCGTACGTGAGCTCCTTGTCGTACGTGAGGGCGATGAGCTCGTTGCGCTCGGGATCGTAGTCGAGCGACACTCCGGCGTCCGCCAGCCGCGCCGCCATGTGAGCCTTCACCTTCTCGCTTGCGATGAGATACACCGACTTGTACCCCTTCTCGCGTATGTACGCCTCGAGCGTGATGAGCGGCGTGAGTATCTGCTCGGGCGTCACGGGAATCGCCGCGCCCGCGATCTTCTTCATGTACTCCTCAGGACACTTCGAGGTGTTGTTCGTGAGGTAGAAGTACCTGAACCTTCCGCTCTTCGTGTTGTCGATGACGAACTTCACCGCGCTCTCGATGGGGTTCGGGCCCATGAAGAGCGTGCCGTCGAGGTCGCACACAAACGCCTTCTTCTTCGTCAGATCAAACTTGCTCATCAGTTTCTCGTCCTTTTCGATGCGAGGGAACGCGCACATTATACCAAAAAACTCGCGCTTCGGCACCGCGCCGTTTGACACGGCGCGGCAATGCTAGTATAATAAACGCATCTTTCAAGCAAGGAGGAAACATGAACTGCACATCATGCGCACGGCGCGACTTCATCTACGGAATCCTGGCGGCTGCCGCCACTGGCGGGGCCGCGGCACGCGGAGAGCTGGCCGACTTCTTCGCGGCCCTTCCCGCCCCCACGCCAGCCGGCAGCATACCCGACAAGTCAGGCGCCGTCAAAGTGCGCCTCGTGTTCTCGATCTGGGACGACGTGCAGGTCAGGAAGACATGGCCCAACGCGGGCTTCGATTTCCGTCCCGTGATGAAGAACATCGCCGACGCGCTCAACGCCGGCGTTCCCGGCGTCAAGTTCGTCCCCGGCATGGCGTTCGACGCCAAGGGCTCCGCAAAGATCCTCGAGGAGGACGCCAAGGCCGGCGACGTCAAGGGCTATCTCGTCATCCAGATGAACTCCTGGCCAAACGCCCTCGCCGGCATCGTCAAGGCCAGCAAGCCCACCCTCTTCTGCAGCTTCCCCTATTCCGGCATCGGCGGCTGGGACGTGCAGAACGCCGCGATGCTGCGCAGAAAGCAGAAGAACTACGCCTTCATGTCATCGCTCGACTTCAACGACACCATCGGCGCAGCCCGCGCGTTCGAAACGCTCAAGAACGGCACCGGCGAAGATTTCGTCAAGGCCGCCACAGAATACCGCCTCGCGCATACGCCAGCGGAAACAGGCATCAAACCGTGCGAGGGTCCGCTTGAATGCCTCTCTCCCGAGGAGACGCTCGCCGCGGTGAAAGGCAAGAAGATTCTCTCCGTCGAAGGCTGCGACGCGAAAACCAAGGCGAAAATCCTCAAGGACTTCGGCATCATCGTGGAGAACGTGAAGTTCGACGAGCTCAACGCCGCCTGGGAGAAGGTTCCGGAAGCGCTTGCGAAGGCCAAGGTCGAAGAATGGAAGCGCACGGCGCGCAAGATCGCCGGCGTCTCCGACGAGACCCTCCTCGGCTGCGCCAGGCAGTTCTACGGCATGAAGGAGGTGCTGAAGGCGCACGGCGCAGTGGCCATCTCCGTCAACTGCCTCGGCGGATGCTACACCGGCAAGCTCCACGCCTATCCGTGCCTCGGCTTCATGGAGCTGCAGGACCTCGGCCTCTTCGGAACGTGCGAGAACGACATCCGCTCCACGACCGCGATGGTCGTCTTTGGCGCTATGACCAAAGGCCGCATGGGATACATCTCCGACCCGGCGATCGACTCGTCTCGCCGCGCGATGATCTTCGCTCACTGCGTGGCCACGCGCAAGTACCTCGGCACTGACGGCCCCACCGCTCCCTACGAGATCGAGACGCATTCAGAGGACCGCATGGGCGCGTCCGTGCGCTCGATCGCGCCTGTCAACTATCCCGTCACCACGGTGCAGTTCCATTTCTTCGGTGACGGCGGCAAGGGCTGCGCGCTGGTGCAGACGGGCCGCACGTTCTCGAACGACCCCGACGACCGCGCCTGCCGCACGAAGATGGTCGTGGAGGTGACGGGCGACTTCGAGAAGTCGTACCGCCTCTGGGACCTCTGGGGCTGGCACCGCGTCACCTTCCTCGGCGACTTCAAGAAGGACGTCGAGGCTCTCGCGAAGAAGATCGGCTACCGCGTCATCTACGAGTCGTGATTCGTGGCTCGTGGTTCGTGGCTCGTGGTTCGTGGCTCGTGGTATGAGTGCGTGATAGATAGTTATAGGCCGGGCTAGGGGTAAGGGTGGCTAGGAATCCTAGCCAAGCCTAGCCAGGCCTATAATGGCCTATAATCCTACCCTATCGCAGGAACATGATCGTGCCGGCGGGGGCGATGTTCTTCAGCACGAGACGGCGATTCGCGACGGAGAGCGAGAACTTGTCGGAGTAGTCGTTCTCGCCGTCA
>CAMIVJ010000449.1 GCA_946401765.1 uncultured bacterium
AACCAGCTTTCCGGCGGACAGCAGCAGCGCGTGGCCATCGCGCGCGCTCTCGCAACGGACCCTGTGGTGATCCTTGCGGACGAGCCCACCGGCAACCTCGACACCGCCATGAGCGTGGAGATCATGAACCTCTTCACCGAGCTCAACCGCCAGGGCAAGACCATCGTGATGGTGACGCACGAGGACGACATCGCCGCCTACGCCGGCCACCGCATCGTGATGCGCGACGGCCTCATAAAGGAGGCCCGGTGACCTTCGCCGTCTCCAGACTGCGCCGCGACGTGGTGCTAGGCGTGAAGAACCTGCTTCTTCACAAGCTCAGAAGCTTCCTCACGATGCTGGGGCTTGTGTTCGGCGTGGGCAGCGTGATCGCGATGCTCGCGATAGGCGAGGGCGCGTCGCGCGAGGCGCTCGACAGAATACGCCGCCTCGGCAGCCACAACATAATGCTCGAGTCGAAGAAGCCGGCGGACGAAACAGGCGTGCAGAACACGGCCTCGTTCTTTTCGATCTACGGCCTCCTCTACTCAGACGCCGATAGAATCGCAGCGACGGTCCCCTCCGTGGACGTGGTGGTGCCCGTGAAGGCCCTCGTGAAGCAGGGCAAGCTCAACGAGCGCTCGCTCGACCTGCGCGTTGTGTGCACAACGCACGACTGGTTCCGCCTAGTCGAGCGCGAGGTGATCGCGGGCCGCGTGATGAGCGAGGAAGACACGAAGAAGTTCGCCACCGTCGCGGTGCTGACTGAATGGGGCGCACGCAGGCTTCTCGCGAACGAACACGCCGTGGGCGAGACGCTCACGATCGACCGCAGCACCTACCAGGTGATCGGAATCGTGAAGAGCGAGTCGGGCGGCGCGGAGGCCTCGGATACGCCAGACGGCCAGACCGACGTTTACATCCCTCTCGCCTCTGCGCGCCAGCGCTATGGCGACATGTTCGCCCGCCGCACGCAGGGCTCGGTGGTGCGCGAGAAGGTGGAGCTGCACGAGATACTCGTGCACGTAGAGCGCGAGGAGGATGTTGCCGCCACCGCCAAGGCGGTCTCGCGCATCCTCGAGACGTCGCACAAGCGGCGCGACTACGCGATAAACGTGCCGCTGCAGCTTCTCCGCCAGGCCGAGGCCACGAAGCGCACGTTCTCGATAGTGCTTGGCGCCATCGCCGGCATCTCGCTTCTCGTGGGCGGCATCGGAATCATGAACATCATGCTCGCATCCGTCACGGAGAGGACTCGCGAGATCGGCATACGCCGCGCGATCGGCGCAAAGCGCTTCCAGATCGTGCTGCAGTTCCTCATCGAGGCGCTGGCCCTTTCCGTGATAGGCGGGATGATCGGCATGGCGCTTGGCCTTGCGATACCGTTCTCCGTCACGCTCATTGCGGGAATGCCAACAGTTGTGACGCCGATGAGCCTTGTGCTGTCGTTTGGAATATCCGTTGGCGTGGGAATATGCTTCGGGATATATCCGGCAGTGAGGGCGTCGAAGCTGGACCCGATAGTGGCCCTGCGCTACGAATGATCTGGCTGGAACGAAGTCAGATCTGTATCCGCCCTGCGGTGTCGATGCGCCGCTTAACCGCGGCCTCGAAGCGCGCCTTGGCCTCGAGCCTGAGCTCGTTTGTGCGGCGGACGTATGCCGGGGGCCTTTCCGAGACAGGGCCGCTTCTCAGAAAGTACGCCTTGTTCGGGGAGATTCCCTTGCATTTGCGCAGCTTTCCCACATGCTGAGATTCGTCGCGAAGGGCGGCCAGTATCTTATTGCAGTCCTCCAGCACGTCGCAGTTCTTGTGGATGTAGTTCGCGTAGGCGATGCAGAGTTCCTTGACTAACTCGCGGGGATAGGGATCTATGGACATTCCTGTTTCCGCGAACCACGCCTTGAATTTGTCCAGCGCATCTACAGCCTCGTTGTGGGATACCCAGCACTTATTGATTGCTTCCTCGAACTTTTTGAGGTCGGCATCGGTGGTGCGCTTGAAATAGGAGTCGAGAGTGTGAAGGTAGCGGCTTGATTTTGCGTGCAGGTTGCCGTCCGCATCGAGTGCGCAGTCGAGCCCCGACTCCTTGAGAACGGCGGCAAAGAGCTCTTTTTTCTTTTCAGGGTTGCGGAGCGCCGAGGGATAGTATTTCCACTTGTCCGTGCCATTGCCGATCTTGTCCAGAAGCTTGACGTACTTGCCCCACGCCGTATCGACCTTAGTGAGGCTCTTGACGAGCGAGCCATCCTGGATGATGCCGAGATTTACCACTCGCACAAGGTGGTTGTATTCGGCGTAGAGGCGGGTTTCGAGCTCCGCTCTCAACAGAACGGCTACCTTGGGACGCACATCCTTGCCGAATTTCGCAAGCGTGTTCTTTGCGCCCTGGAGGCTCTTGAATGCGAGCTTCTGCGCCGGCGTGGCCGAGAGGTTCGTGAGCATGCGCTGCGGCGTTGGGTCGATGGGGCGGCCCAGATCTTTCAGCGCGTCGCCGAGAACGGTCCCGGGGTCCGTGTCAATGATCTTTGAGGCCTTGTACAGGTCTTTGCAGAAATCGTGCAGCTTGTTGAACTTCGCCGCTTCGCCCCTTGTCATGGACCTCATCTGCGCGAGATCGTTGGCCACGGAATTCTCGCCGTCCGGCGCGGCGGAATAGTCCACGCCTCCCCAGTTGGCCTTGTCCCGCTTCTCGATCTCCGCCTTCGAGAGGGGTTTCGGCTTCGTGAATGCCGCGCATGCGGCGATTGCAGCTACTGCAAACACAAGAATCTTTTTCATCTTATCCGCCTTTCCTTGCTAGAACCTCTGCTGGTAGTCGAGCACGTACCACCTGCCGCCGCCCTTGCGGCGGAGGCGGTGCGGATGCGGCGAGCCGAGCTGCTTGCCGTTCTTGTCGTAGGCGATGGACTC
>CAMIVJ010000450.1 GCA_946401765.1 uncultured bacterium
TTGGCGATCTTACCCTTATTAGAACACACGACAAAAGACAAGGGCCGCACTTGCCGCCGCCACACAGGGACATCTTACCCGTTGCGGGATGGACGCGCTTGTCGGGGTGGCGGGCGTCTCGCCCGCAACTAGGCCAACGGGCGTCCCGCCCGTTGCGGGAGCGGCCGCGCTCGTTGCGGCCCCCGCATCGGCGAAAAGGTCGAACGAGTCAAACAGACTCGGTGGTTCATTGTTCTTGTTGTTCTTCTTGCTCATCGTTCTAAAAATTTCTGTGGGTGCGTATTATACCAAAACCCCCTGAAACCGTGAAGGGACACGTCTCCTGGAGGTTTCACGATTTTTTTTTTGCGGTTAGCACGGCCACCCCGTGCCGAGGTGGCTTCTCGAACACGACGCAATGCGGCTGACGGGCGGTGCCCCTATTTCCACGCCATGATTGGCGTTGTAACTACCTGATGAATACCGATAGGCCCTCTTTCTTGAACCTGTAGGCTCCGGAGACGTTCAGCGGCGTGATGTCCTCCGCCGTCGAACCCGCCGTCGCAATGATGAAGCGCATTGTCGCGCGCTTTGTCCCGGACGGGTCGCCGAGGTTGTATGTTCCGCCCTCCGACCCGGCGGCGATGTCGTCGAGTTTGACGCATTCGTCCCAGTCGGCGAGATTGAACGCGCCGGGATCCTCGCCGGGGCTCTTGTCCGAATACACGACCCACAGCGTCGAAGCAGCGGGAAGCGCCGACCACGCCAGCGTCGCGTCGAACGTCCCGTAGTCAAGCGCCGTCAGCTCGATCGGTCCGGCGAACCTCGCGTCCGTCGCCGCCGTCTGCACGTTCGCGAAACATATGGCGTTGACGTAGTCGTAGCCGCCGCCCGTGAACGACGTCCCCTCCGCTCCGGCGTTGCGCAGAATCTTCTTGCCGACCGTATCGTAGAGGCAGTATTCGCCGCCGGTCTTCGCGGGGATGAAGTTAGCTTTCAGGGTCGTTCCATTCGAGGCCATCCACTTCATGTAATAGAGTTTCACCTTCGACGGGTTCGCGCCCGCGGTGTTCGCCCAGATATACACCGGGGTGTTCACCGACGAAAGATTATTGTTGTAGGTGTTGTATGTGGAAGAGTCGATCTTGCTGCCGTTTGTGAATTCATGGTAGATATCGTTGTTGGTCTTTCCGTCGATTTCGAAACATGCGCCGGTTGTTGTCCCGAGATACAGTTTTACAACGTGGTCTTCCGTCGTCGAGAACGCGACTTTGCCGAGTTCGGCGTATCTCACCGTGCCGACGCGCGTGTTGCTCATCCATCCGGAGGAGTTGACGCCTGTTGCGACGCCATGCCCCCAGCCGCTGCCTGCGGCGTAGATGATCCTGTAGCCCGTGCCGTCGTAACCTTTGGCGTCCATGTTGAACTTGAACTCGGCCCTGTCGTTCACCGCCGGCGTGAAAGCCGTCTTGACATAAGCACCTTCGACGGCGGGCTGGATCCATTCCGCGCCCTCGATGATGCTGTCGCCGAGGAAGAAGCGGTAGCAGTTTCCAGAAACGAGGGCTTCCGCCGGCAGGGTGAACGTGCCGCTTGTCGCGTCTGCGGCGACGGTGCCGATGGCGGCGTGCTGCGCGTAGGGCCAGTCGTCGAGGTTCGCGCCGTAGTCACGGTCGCCCCAGGCGACGACGAGCGTCTGCGCGGCGATCGCCCCGCCGCCGAACGCCAGCGTCGCCGTGCCGGCCGTCTCGTCCAACCCAGTCAGCTCCAGCGTGCGCGCGGACGGCGCGAACGTCGTGTTCGCCGCCGCTTCGTTCTGCCATGAAATCGTGCCTAACGCTCCCGTCACTTCGTTGAACGCCGTCACTCGCACACACGCCTTGCCCACCGTCCACATGGCGTCGTCGAAGGGAATCGTTGCCGTCCACGCGCCTCCTTCGCCGAGCGGCAGGCCGATCTTCGTGCCGTATGCAGTCGTGGCGCCGTATTCGAGCCACGCGACGGTCGTTCCGCTGCCGAGGCCTACCGTACCGCTTGCGGCGATCTGCTTCAGCGACGTATCTGGCTCAAGCACCGGCGCGGACGGAATGCTCGCCACGCCCGTCGCGCCGAGCGTCACCACGACGGGAGTCGAGACGCCGACGCTGTTTTCGGCGTAGAGCGTCGCGGTGATCGCGCCCTTGCTCCAAAGGCCGGAAACCGTCGCCGTGCCGGAGGAGCCGGTCGTCCTGTCCTCCGCGAGAACGGCATTGTGCTCGACGCCTTCGGCAGAGAACGTCGCCTTGACGTCCGGGGCGTCGGTGCCCGCCTTCGCGAGCGCCCACGCGACCGTCGCCGTGTCGCCGGACGCCGTTATGGCGCAGTTCGCCATGTCGAGGATCGGCACGCCCTCTTCGACTTCGTAGAGCATCGCGGCGGAGTACATCAGCGGGGCGATGTCGCCGGGCGTCGCATCGGCGGGCGCGACGACGAAGCGCACGGCCGAGCGGCCGGAGGTCGGCAGGTTGCCGACGGTGAACGTGCCGCCGGTAGAGGTCGCCGTTATGTCGCCCAGCTTGACGCCGGCGTCCCAGTCGTCGAGCGCGACGTCTTCCGGCTCTTCTCCGTCTTCCAGTACCCTGTACACCATCCACACCGACGCCTCCTTGCCGGGCGCAGTCCACGTCAGCGTCGCGTTGAACGTCGAGTTGTCGAACTCCGTTATCCCGACCGTTCCGCTCTTCTTGGCCGCAGATGCGCTCTGCCCGCCGGATGGCGTCAGTTCCGGATAGCCGACAATCGCGCCACCCTTGAACGCCGTCCCTTCCGCGCCCGCGTTGTGGATGAGCGTGCTGTTGTTCTTGTTGTAGAGGCAGTATTCGCCGTCCTTCTTCACAGGGATGAAATTGGCCTCGACCGTTCCCGAC
>CAMIVJ010000451.1 GCA_946401765.1 uncultured bacterium
TGCGCGATGGTGAGCGACGCGTTCTTCCCGTTCCGCGACGGCGCGGAGGTGGGCATCCGCGAAGGCATCACCTCGATCGTGCAGCCCGGCGGCGCTCTGCGCGACTGGGACGTGATCGACTGCTGCAACGACGCGGGCGTGGCGATGGTCTTCACTGGCCAGCGCAGCTTCAGGCACTGATGGAGGCGCGCCGATGAAGATTCTAGTCGTAGGCTCGGGCGGACGCGAACACGCAATAACGTGGCGCCTCGCGCAGGACGAGGCGCGCCACGAGCTCTTCTGCGCGCCAGGCAACGCCGGCACGGCGGCGATAGCCACCAACGTGGCCATCGGCGCGGAAGACGTGGAGGGCGTGGCGGCATGGGCCGCCGAGAACCGTCCCGACCTCGTGGTGGTGGGTCCTGAGGCGCCGCTCGTGAAGGGACTTGTTGACGCACTCGACAAGATCGGCGTTGCCGCGTTCGGTCCAGTTGCCGCAGGCGCGCGCATGGAGGGCTCCAAGCGCTTCGCGAAGGAGGTCATGAAGGCGGCAGGCGTGCCCACTGGCATGGCCGAGACGTTCACCGACGCCGCGGCCGCCAAGGCCGCGCTTCCTGCGTTCGGCCTTCCCGTTGTGATCAAGGCGGACGGCCTTGCGGCCGGCAAGGGCGTGGTAGTGGCCGAGACAGCCGCGCAGGCCGAGGCCGCGATCGACGACATGCTCGTGGCGAACAAGTTCGGCGCCGCCGGCGCGGAGGTGCTCGTGGAGGAGTTCCTGCACGGCGAGGAGTGCTCCATTCTCGCGCTCGTCGACGGCGAGCGTGCGGTGCTGCTTCCGAGCTCGCAGGACCACAAGCGCGTCTTCGACGGCGACAAGGGACCCAACACGGGCGGCATGGGCGCATACTCGCCCGCGCCCGTCGTGACGGCCGACAAGCTGCCCGCCATCAAGGAGAAGATCATCCTCCCCGTTCTGCGCGAACTGAAGAAGCGCGGCATAACGTACCGCGGCATCCTCTACGCCGGGCTGATGGTGAACGACGAGAACTCCAATCCGCACGGCCCGCTCGCGAAGAGCGGCTCGAGCGTGAACGTGGTCGAGTTCAACGCGCGCTTCGGCGACCCCGAGACGGAGGCAGTGCTGCCGCGAATCGGCGGCGACTTCGCCACGGCGCTTCTGCATGCGGCAACGGGCTGCCTGCGCGACGAGGACGTGACGGTGAAGGACGAATGCGCCGCCACCGTGATCGTGGCCTCGGGAGGGTACCCGGGCTCGTACGAGAAGGGCAAGGAGATCACTGGCCTTGAGGGGAATCCGGCGCTAGTCTTCCACTGCGGCACGAAGAGAACGGAGGACGGCAAGGTGTTGACGAGCGGCGGACGCGTCCTGTCTGTCACCGGCCTTGGCCCCGATCTCCGCTCTGCAGTTGACGCCGCATACGCCGGCGTGGAGCGCATCTCCTTCGAGAATTCGTTCCACCGCAGCGACATCGCGCACCGCGCGTTCGAACGGGGGTAGGACGATGCTCGCCCACCTGCTTGAGTTCATGATGCTCATCCTCTTCGGCGTCTCGTGGCCGTTCGCGATTGCGAAGACCTACAGGGCGAAGAGGGTGGACGGCAAAAGCCCGCTCTTCGAGATCATCGTGATAGCGGGCTACCTCTGCGGCATCGGCAGCCACTTCGCAAGCGGCCAGGGCATGTGGGTGGTGGGAGTGTACGTGCTGGACATACTGCTTGTCTCGACCGATCTCTCGCTCTACTTCTACTACAGCTTCAGGAACCGCGGTCGCGCGCCAGACGCCGCGCCGCCTAAGGTGGAGGGCGCGCCGTGACGGACGTGCTGAAGAGCATCGCCAAACGCGTGCTGTGCATCGTGCTGCTTTTGGTGGTGGGGCTGGAGGTGGTCGGCTCGTCGTTCATCGACCAGTTCATGTTCCATCCAGGCTATGCGGGCAAGACGTACACTGAGCGCACGAAGGGGTTTGTGGACATCGGCACCAACGGCGTGAAAATCGCGGCCGTGGTGCTTGGTCCGGAGCGTGGAAAGAAGGCGATTCTCCGCTGCCACGGAAACGCGGAGAACATGTACCACTCGATCTCCGTGCTGCGCGCCTTGGCGGAGAAGGGATACACGGTGGCGGCGGTGGACTATCCGGGGTACGGGCTTTCGGACGGCAAGCCGGACGAGGATGGATGCTACAGGGTGGTGCACAGGCTTTACGACTGGCTGCTGAAGGAACGTGGATTCGAGCCGAAGGACATCATTGTGAACGGCTTCTCGATAGGGTCTGGCCCTGCGACGGAGCTTGCCTCAAAGCGCGAGGTGGGGGCGCTTGTCTTGGAGGCGCCGTTTCTATCCGCGCCCAGAGTGGTCACGCGCAAGAGGCTGCTCTTCGTGGATCCGTTTCCGAATCTCAAGAACATCAAGAAGGTGACGTGTCCCGTGCTGATAATGCACGGCACGGACGACAGCGTGGTGCCGTTCTGGCATGGTCGCGAGCTTTCGGGGCTTGCAAAGAAGTCCGCATCAGTCCGCTTCGTGCCCGTGGAGGGGGCGGACCACGGCGAGATCGCGAGCGGAATCGGGATAGACAAGTATCTTGAGATGGTGAGCGGCGCGTGCGAAGTGCAGGTGGGTGCCGCGAAGGCGCAGGCAAAGACAGAAAAGGAAGGCTCGGAGAAGGGCAGATGAATCGTGAACGTTGCGAGGGGTGGGGGCTCGCGGGCGCGGCGGCAGTCGTGGCCGGGGTGTTTGCGTATTCGCATGGGCCGATCATCTGGAAGCTTGCGCAGGAGACGCTCTTCTACGCCGACTTCGCGGGATTGCGCGAGCTGCTGGGACCATGCTCGGCGCCGGGAGGACTGCTCGACTGGCTGGCGCGCGGGGTGCATGTGAC
>CAMIVJ010000452.1 GCA_946401765.1 uncultured bacterium
TAGGTTTATCGTGTGGAATTTTGTGACTGTGAATTGAGATCAGACGGTCGTCTCTTCAGCGCTTCAGGAATCCGTATTCTTATACCTTTGGTTCGACGTGGCACGCAAGAATGCATACACAGTCAAATGCGCCAAACCAGTCGACGGCGACCTTGTTCTTGAGTTCTTCCTCCAAGATGGATAAAGAATGTCCTGCAGATTCCCTTTACCTTTCATCAGCCGACCACAAGCTCCTCCCTCGGGTAGCGTATCGTGCCGCGCTCCTCCTGCCCGCCGATGAGCAGCACCACCGCAAGCGCCCCCAGGCGGCCGCAGAACATGCACACCATGATCACGATGCGCCCAACGGTCGAAAGCGACGCCGTGGTGGAGCCGCAGCTGAGGCCTGTCGTGGACACGGCCGACACCGTCTCGAAGAGCAGATGCTCGAACGGTATCCCGCCCTCTCCTCCGCCGTCGCTCACAAGGAGAATCGTCATTCCAAGCGCGATTATGGCCGCGAACACCATCACGATCACGATAGACTCGCGCACTATCGCCTCGGAGACGGTGCGCTTGAACATCACCGTGTCGCGCCTGCCGCGGCAGATGGCGAAGAGCGTGGTGACGAACACCGCAAGAGTGGTGATCTTGATTCCGCCGCCAGCGCCGCCAGGCGCCGCGCCGATGAACATCAAAACGCCCGTGACGAACCGCGTGGCCGGATGCATCTCGTGCACGGGCATCACCGTGAAGCCGCACGAGCGCGGCGAGACGGACTGGAAGAACGCGATCGCCCCCTTCTCGGCCGGGGAGAACGGCTCTAGCCCGCCATTCCACTCCATCGCGAGAACAAACGCGAACATGCCCAGCAGGAAAAGCAGCGACCACAACAGCACCACGCGCGAATGGAGCGTGAGACGCCCGCGCTTCACGAGGTTGCGCCTCCAGAACTGTATGGTGCAGATGTTGTACACCACGATGAAGCCAAGGCCGCCCACGATGACAAGCGCGCCCATGAACATCAGAACAGCAGGCCTTCCCTGAAACACCGCAAGGGACCCGGGATCCGGCGAGAATCCGGCATTGCAGAAGGCCATCACCGCGTAGAAGTATGCGCGAAACCACGTGCATGACGGAATGAGCTCGTGAAGCACGAGCATCCCCAGAAGCTCAAAGGACAACAGCGAGATCACCACCCACACCACAAGCGCGCGTCCTCCATGCACACCAGAGGCGCCGTATGCGTTCATCAGCGAGAACTCGCTCGAAAGGGAGAGCCGCCGCCCCACAAGCACAAGAAAGAACGTGCCCAACGTCATGATTCCCAAGCACCCCAGCTGCACAAGCGCCAGCAGCACACACTGCCCCACATGCGAAAGATCCCTTGCCACGTCGATCACGCTGAGACCCGTGATGCACACAGCCGAGCAGGCGGTGAAGAGCGCGTCCATCGGCTTCATCCACGTGTGGGACGGCGACGAAACGGGCAACATCAGAAGAAAAGCGCCCGCAAGAATCGCCCCCAGGAAGCCGAGCACGATCATGATGCGGGTTTTTCTCATTTACGCTCTCCGCCGTCCTTCGCGGCCTTGTCGGCGGACTTCTTCTTGCCGTCAGACGTCTCGCCCGAGCATATCTCCTTGAAGCGCACGCCCCAGATGCTCAGCTCGTACAGAAGGCAGAGCGGCAGCGCCATCAGCAGCTGGCTCATCGGATCAGGCGGTGTTAGCACCATTCCAAGGAAGAACGCAAGGACAATCGCGAACCTGCGCCACGAGCGCAGCGACTCGCTTGTGATGATTCCCAGCCAGCCCAGCACGAAGAGAAGAAGCGGCACCTGGAACACAAGCCCGAACGCGAGCACAAGCTTCAGGATGAGAGGCACGTAGTTCTCGATCTGCACCTGCGTCACGCTGAGACCAAGCCAGTGGTTGACTATGTCGAAGAACCTCACCACGTTCGGCGCAAGCTGCCCGTAGGCGAACACGACGCCGATGCCGAACAGCCCGGCGCCCGCGAGAAGGAAGAACAGAATCGCCGCCTTCTCGCGCTTGGTGAGCGCGGGAAAGACGAAGCGGAGCACGAAGTACATCACGAACGGGAAGCTGAGCGCGGTGCCGCCCCACATCGCGATGGACATTATCTGAGCAAAGCCGCCGGTGATGTTGAGGCTCACGATCTCCAGCTTGCCGGCCTTCATCAGAGCCTCTGCCGGAGACTTGAGCCACTTGAGGACGGTGGGGGAGAACACGCCAACCACGACGCAGCACGTAGCCCACGCGAGCACCGCGTTTATCAGGCAGGCGCGCAAGGCGACTATATGCTCGAAAAACGGGCGCGGCGGATCGTTGTACTCGTCCGGATTAGTGAGTAGAGGGCGCATCTTCATCTACTTCTTGCCCTTCTCCCTGTCGGCCGCAGTGGTCACGGTGATCTTGATCGCGTAGGGATCCTTCTTTGGCTTCGGCGGCTCCGGAGGAGGTGCCGGAGGTTCCTCGGCGGGAGGCTCGGAGGCGGGTTCTTCGGCTGCGGCCTCCGCGGCTGCGGCCTCCTCTGAGCCGTCCTGGTACTGGGTCTCGTCGTAGTAGTCGTGACCGGGATAGGGACTGTCTGGGTCGTAGTCGTAGGCGCTGCCGTCCTCCTCCGGAACATCGTCCGAATCAGGCACCGTCGAGGGATCGTCCTCGGAGGGCGGTGGCGGCGTGGACGACTCGTTCGCCGAATCGTCCACTGCCTTGCGAAACTCTTCGTCCATGGAAAGCAGCTGGCGCTTGAACTCGTCCGCCGCGCGGCGCAGCGTGGACATGATGTTGCCCAGCTTGCGCGCGGCGCTAGGAAGGTTCTTCGGCCCCACGACAATAAGAACGAGACCGAGCAGAACGAGCCACTCGGT
>CAMIVJ010000453.1 GCA_946401765.1 uncultured bacterium
AAGGACTGCATCTATTCGGCGCTGGAGACGTACGTGAGGCAACGCCGCTGGACGGTTCCGTTGGATTTGCCGCCCAATGCCACGGACGAGCAGGTGACGAAGATACTCGCCGCCTCGCCGTACAGCCGTTGCGTGTTCGCGTGCGACAACGACCAGCCCGAACAGTACGCCGCCGCGCTCCGCTTCGAGAATGGAGTCTCCGTGGCGTTCTCCTACGAGGCGCTTTCGCGCGTCGGACAGCGCCGGACGCGCATCATCGGCACGAAGGGCATGATCGAGGGCGATGGAATCAGTTTCCGTCTTACGGAGCTTGCGACGGGGAAGAACTGGGACTGGAACGTGGAGATACAGGACATCCCCGGTTACAAAGCGCAAGGGCATGGCGGGGGCGACTTCCGCCTCGTGCGCGATTTCCTCATGGCCGTTGACAAACACGATCCATCCCAGCTCACGTCGTCCCTTGAGGCGAGTGTGGAGAGTCATCTAATCGGCTTCGCCTGCGAAGAAAGCCGTCTCACGGGAAAGAAAATCCGTCTGCATGGATAGGTAAAGTATGAAACGCAAGACACGAACGCTTCGCAACATTGTATTTGTTGCCGCCAGTGTTGCCACCGGGCTGCTTATGGGCGTGGAGCGTTCAGTTGGGAAAGAGGCGGTACAAGCCATTCCCAAGACGGCTACGATCATACCCGCGCCGCGGGAAATGCGCGTGATGGGCGGCGAGTACTGGGCGAAGAAGCCGCCGAAGATGGAGAAAGTAGAAGGCATCCCATCGGAAGGATATGAGCTTTCCATCCGTCCGGACGGCATGACGATCCGCTACTCCGATGACGCGGGCGCGTACTACGCGAAGATGACTCTCTTTCACATGGGGCGCGGGGACGCGAAGGCGAAGTGCAGGGTCTTTCCGTGCCTTGAAATCAGGGACTGGCCCCAGTTCAGGTGGCGCGGGGTCATGGTGGACGATTCACGGCATTTCATGGGCAAGGACACGATCCTGCGCATCCTCGAGCAGATGTCGTGGTTTAAGCTCAACGTGTTCCACTGGCACTTGACCGACGACCAGCTCTGGTCGCTGGAGATACCCGGCTATCCCGAACTGCAGCGGTACGGCGGGGAGTTCCTTCTTAGCGGACAGTCGGCGAGATGCCGCGGCGAGAAGGTGGCGAACGGATACTACACGGCGAACGACGTCAGGGAGATCATCGCGTACGCCAAGGCCCGGCATATCACCGTGGTGCCGGAGATTGATCTGCCCGGCCATTCGGCGGCGGCCCTCTTCGCGTATCCCGAACTGTGCTGCTTCCCGGAGGAGATCTACTCGCGCAACCGCGACGCCTACAAGTTCAACTACAGCAAGTTTACCGGAATCTACTGCTTCGGCAACCCGGACACGGTCCGATTCCTCGAAAAGGTGTTCGACTACGTGTGCGAACTGTTTCCGTCCGAGGTGATCCACATCGGCGGGGACGAGTGCTTTCGGAGCAATTGGAAGAAATGCCCGAAGTGCCAGGCGTTCATGAAGCGGGAAGGACTGAAGGGCGTGGAGCAGATCCAGCCTTGGGTAACGAGGCATTTCACGGAGTATCTTGCGAAGAAGGGACGCCGGGTCATCGGCTGGGACCAGATATTCATCGAATCGGCCAACCGCGACGCCGGAGGGTCGAAGATCTCCTCGATGCTACCGAAGACGACCATGGGAATGTGCTACCGTACGCACGGGGCTGGGGCCTCCGCCGCGAACCAGGGCTTCGACATCGTGATGACCCCGCACACCTACACGTACTTCGATTACCGCCAGGGGCTTGCCGAGGATCCGTATCAGTATTTCGGAGGGATACTTCCTTTTGCGCGCGTCTATCAGTTCGATCCGCTCGCGGGTGTCGAGAAGTCGGCGCGTCCGCATGTCGTTGGCGGACAGTGCTGCAACTGGACGTCGCACACATTGAACCGCTTCGACCTCGAATGGAAGCTCTGGCCGCGCGGCTTCGCGCTCGCGGAGGTCCTCTGGACGTATCCAGACCCGGCCAAGCGCGACTTCGCGGAGTTCTCTGCCCGCGCCGCCGAGTACCGCCGCCGCCTCATCCGCGCACACGTCAACTGCGCCCCGCTGAAGTAAGAAGGTGTAAACAATCTAAGCAGAGTTAGGAAAACCAAATGCGCAAACGACTTCGACTCATTCTGGCGCGACCCCAAGCAGAAGTTCTACCTCTGGGCCAAGCGGATGTCCGAGCGCGACTGGAAGGACGTCGGACATCATGTCGTGCGCCGCTGCCGAATCACCGACTGCGGACAGGCCGGAATCTGCGGCGCGTACGGCGGGGCGTTCTCCACGATCGAGGACTGCGACATATCCTACTGCTACTGGAAGAAGCCGTACTTCGGACAGGAGATGGGATGCATCAAGCTCCACGCAGCCATCGACGTGACGATTGCCCGCTGCCGCCTCCACCACAGCGGCAACTTCGGAATCTGGCTCGACTGGATGGCGCAGGGCACGCGCATCACCGGCAACAGGCTGTGGGCGAACGGCGCATTTGACATCTACCTCGAGGTGAACCACGGTCCGATCCTCATCGAGGGCAACGACATGCTTTCGAACATGGCGTGCTGGTCCGCCACGCAAGGCGCGGCGTTTGTGGGGAACCGCATCAGGGGCGGCTACCGCAAAGGAGGGGACGAGGCGCGGCGCACGCCTGTGTTCAAGCCCCATTCCGTCGTGCCCGACTCGCTCGACAAGTATTCGTGCGAACATGGCGCGTTCGTCTTCGTCAACAACATCCTCGGCGGCAATCCGCGTTTCAAGGACGAGGTGCAAGGGCAACAACAGAGGTCCCGTCCGGCGCGTCGCCCGATCCCCGCTGAAGTA
>CAMIVJ010000454.1 GCA_946401765.1 uncultured bacterium
TGGCCATGAAGACATTCGTGGCAATATCATCCATGGCCGCAGCGGCGTTCTGCTGCGGAACACTTCCTACGCTCGCGCAGACAGCGCCCACGGCGCTGCAGTCCGTGGCGTCCGAGCCGGAGGCCGTGCGGGCCGCTCCCGGCGTGGCTGCCTCGGTGGAAGCTTCAAGCGGCTGGCTCGACGCCTTCACGGGCATGGTGGATACGGCCGGCAACTGGGTGTGGGGCGTGCCGCTCATCGCCGCCATCCTTGTCACCGGAATGGTCCTCACGTTCTATCTGCGCCTCAGCCACGTCTTCAACCTGAAGCGCGCCTTCAGATACATGTTCCAACAGGAGGAGGGAGATGGCGTGTCGGGAGAGGTGAGCTCGTTCGGCGCGCTGTGCACCGCGCTCTCCGCCACGATCGGCACGGGAAACATCGTGGGCGTTGCCACTGCGATAGGGACGGGCGGACCCGGCGCCCTCTTCTGGATGGAGGTGGCCGCGTTCTTCGGCATGGCCACGAAATACGCCGAGGGCCTTCTAGCGGTAAAGTACCGCGAAGTGGCAACCGATGGACGCGTTCTAGGCGGCCCCTTCTACTACATCGAGAAAGGACTCGGCCGCCGCTGGAAGCCGCTCGCCGTGGCGTTCGCGTTCTTCGGCACGCTCGCGGGAATCATGGGCATCGGCACCATCACGCAGATCCACGGCATCACCTCGGCCGTGCAGCGCTTCTTCGACCCGAACTTCAACCCCTCCGACATGACGACGGGCATTCAGCTATTCGGCACCACCTACTCCATGCCGGTGGTCCTGGCCGGCATCACGGTGACGGCGTGCGTGGGCCTCGTGGTGATTGGCGGGCTCAAGCGCATCGCAAAAGTCTCGATGGTGATCGTGCCCTTCATGGCCATCTTCTACGTGGCGATCATAGTGTTCCTCCTGATGGGCAACCTCTCGAAGGTGACCGAGGCGGTGGAGCTCATCGTGAAGGCCGCGTTCAACCCGAAGGCGTTCACTGGCGGCGTGGTGGGAACTGTGTTCATCGCCATTCAGAAAGGCGTGGCGCGCGGCATCTTCTCGAACGAGGCGGGCCTGGGGTCTGCGCCGATCGCCGCCGCGGCAGCAAAGACGAACGAGCCGGCGCGCCAGGGGCTCGTGTGCATGACGGGCACCTTCATCGACACGATCGTCATCTGCACGATGACGGGCCTCGCGATCGTCGTCACCGGCGCATGGGAGCCGTCGCTCGGGCTCAAGGGCGTCGACATCACGATCGAGGCGTTCAGCCGCGGCCTCGCCTTCCTCGGCCCGCATTCGGGCATAATCGCGTCGTTCTTCCTGATGACGGCGCTCGCGTTCTTCGCGTTCACCACGATTCTCGGCTGGGCATACTACTCGGAGAAATGCCTAGAATACCTAGTTGGCACGAAGCGCCCATGGGCCATCAACGCATACCGCATCGCCTACGTCGCAGTCGTGTTCGTGGGGCCGTACCTCACGGTGTCGGTGGTGTGGGGCATTGCGGACGTCTTCAACGGCCTCATGGCGTTCCCCAACCTCGTCGCACTGGTCCTTCTCTCGCCCGTCGTGGCGCGCACGACGTTTGACTTCCTGGCTAGAACCAGATCAACAGAAAGGAAATACCGCAATGTCTAATCTCAAAAAGACGATACTGCTGATGATGGTCTTCTGTGGCTTGATCGCTTCGACGGCGGCCGTGGAGAATGACACGTTCACCAACCCGGTGATCGCCGCAGACTGGCCAGACCCGGCAATGTGGAAAGACAGCGGATGGCACTACTCAGTGGCGACGGGCCTGCGGACGATCCGCAGAAGCCGCAACCTGATCGACTGGGAGGACGCCCGCATCGATCCGCTCACACCGGAGGCGCGCAAACGCCTCTACAAGGTTTCGCACAACGTCTGGGCCCCGTGCGTGACCAAGCTTGGCGGCAAATGGGTTCTCTACATCTCGCTTTTCGTGAGTGACCCCGACTGCCGTATCGCCGCGCTCACCTCCGATTCGCCCACGGGGCCGTTCAAATTCGCTGGCGAAGTGATCGACAGCCGACGCGAAGGCGTGTGGAACGCCATAGATCCCTACGTACTCGCCGTTGACGGCCGCGTATGGATGTTCTTCGGCTCGCTGGCGGACGGCATTCACCGCATCGAGCTTGCTGCCGACGGGCTGTCGGTGAAAGCGGGAGCGAAGCCCGTACACGTGGCCGGCGTGCGCCATCCCAAGGACAAAATGAAACGCGCATGGGAAGGCTCGTATCTGCACTTCCGCAAAGGCTGGTGGTACCTCTTCGTCTCAGGCGGACACTACGGCAACCACACCTACTATCTCACCGTGGGACGCTCCCGCACAATAGACGGCGCGTTCTCCGACCGCAAGGGACGCCCAATGACCGAGGGGCTCGCAGAGCCGATTCTTTCCTCCGGCAAGGACGACTTCTTCTACGGTCCCGGGCACAACGGCGAGATATTCTCCTCTTCTGACGGACGCGACTACATCTTCTACCACTCTCATGCGCGCAGCTTCAAGCCGAATGAACGCCCCACCCTTCTACAGGAGCTTCTCTGGGACGAAGAAGGCTGGCCGCACTTCAAGGAAGGCCGTCCACAGAAGACCGAACGCCGATTACGACCTTGATGAAAGCGCCAACGGCGGATGGCACTTGGATTGTCGCAGTTTTTCCGTCGCTGGAGAAGGTCGTACCCTGAACGGCCTTCTCGACGAGGTTCGTAACGGTATCGCCCTTCGCGCAGATGCAACCGCATAGCAGGACCGCCGCGACGACCATGCGCCCTGCGCCGTCATAAGCTCCAGGCTTGAACAAGCCCGAACCGAAATGCCTACATTTTATTTCCATGTC
>CAMIVJ010000455.1 GCA_946401765.1 uncultured bacterium
GAGACGAAGTGAGAGTTCCACGTCTTCCAGTACTTGACAGGAAGTATCTCCCTGAGAGCCATTTCGGTTTCGAGGGGAGTTTTTGTGTTTACCAGGCCGAGTCGGTTTGTGATGCGGTGCACATGCACGTCCACGCAAACGGCCGGAAGGTCGAAGCCTACGGCAACGGTTAGATTTGCGGTTTTGCGTCCAACGCCGGGAAGGGAGCATAGGCGCTCAACGAGTGCGTTGTAGTGAGCGACGGTGGAGAGGCCCTTGCCCGCGTTCTCGAGTCCCTCGGGGAAGAACTCGCGCAGCGCTTGGGGAAGGGCGTGGAGATGGCGTGCCTTGTCGTGGTAGAAGCCCACGGGGAAGATGAGTTTCTCGATCTGCGGAACAGAGAGGCGCTCGAGATCTACGGGCGTGAAGACCGGGCCTGCGGCGGTGGAGAAGAGACGGCGCACAGCGCCTGCCGTGCAGGCGTCTTTTGTGCGGGCGGAGAGGATTGTGCCCACGAGGACGCAGAACGGATCGTGCGTCTGCGCCTCGATGAGTTCGATCACGGGGGAGTTGTGGGCGGCGAACTCTCGTTTGAGAAGGCGGTCTACGGCGGGAACGTCCTTGATGGTCATTTGAAACCTCTAGAATTCGTATATGGCGCTTGGAGTGTCCTGCGAAAGCGCGGCCAAGGAGATGTTCGGGAGGCCGATTTCGGCGAGAACGGGGCGTACGGCCTCGAGGGCGAGGTAATCGGCATTGCATTCCTGGGAGAGGTGGGCAAGAAGGAGGGTGGAGAGGTGCGCGGGATGGGCCTCGAGAAGTGCGGCGGCGGCCTGGCCGTTCGAGAGGTGGCCGCAGCGTCCGGCGATGCGTTGCTTCAGTGAGAGCGGGCGGTCACTCGTCTGCAGCAGCACGGGATCGTGGTTTGCCTCGAGAATCGCGCATGTTGCGCGGGACAGGGCCTCTTTTGCGGCGACGGTCATGATGCCCATGTCGGTGCCAACGAAGAGACGCGACGCGCCTTCCGAGATGAGATAGCCTACAGGGTCGGCGGCGTCGTGGGGCGTGGCGAAGGTCTCGATGGAGAGAGCGCCGATGGAGAAGGGCTCGGAGGTCTCGAAGATGCACCAGCCGTCGTCCACGCCAGTGGCGCAGGCGATGGCGTCGGCAGTGTTGCCGTTTGCATAGAGCGGGACGGCGGGGTGCTTCTTGTGGAACGTGGCGAGTCCGGAATAGTGGTCTGAATGGTCGTGGGTGAAGAGAACGCCTGTCACCTCGGCGATGGATGCGCCGCATGCCGCAAGACGCCTCTTCGTCTCCAGGCACGAAAGGCCACAGTCCACGAGCAGCAGCTCGCCGCCGCCGCGCACCGCAATGGAATTGCCCTTGGACCCGCTGCCGAGAGACCTTACGCGCATCGTGCCTAGGCCTCGTGGATCTTCGCGTTGGCGCGTTCCACCTTTGCGGCGAGCGTGGCCTTGTGGGCGCGGAACTTCTCGCGCAGCTCATTGTTGGCCGTGCCGAGAATCTGCACGGCGAGAAGGGCGGCGTTGGAGGGTCCGGCGCTGCCGACGGCAACTGTGGCCACGGGCACGCCCGATGGCATCTGCACGGTGGCGTATAGGGCGTCGAGTCCGTTCAGCGCACCGCCCGCCACTGGAATGCCGATCACGGGAAGCACAGTGCCTGCCGCGAGAACTCCGCCGAGATGTGCCGCGCCGCCCGCTGCGGCGATGATCACCTTGATGCCGCGCGATTCTGCCGTCTTCGAGTATTCGAGGGCCACATCGGGCGTGCGGTGCGCGCTGATCACGCGCGTCTCGTAGGGAACGTCGAACGAGTCGAGCGTGTCGCATGCCTTCTTCACCAGGGGCCAGTCGCTGTCGCTGCCCATCACTATGCCCACGAGGGGCTTTTCGCTGTCCATTTCACAATCCTCTTCTTTGTTCCGCCGCTCTGCGGCACGTCTTAGATTATACCACATTTTTGACACTTGCGCCTGCAATGCATGTTTTGGTAAAATACAAAGAGCACTTGCTCATCAAAAGGAGATTGATTATGGCGGCCAAGTTATTTGCGGCGATGTGTGCGTTGGCAGGAATGGCGGCGTTCGGCGTGACGATGCCCGAGGTGGTGTCGCACCGCGGCGAGTCAAAAGACCGCCCTGAGAACACGATGGCGGCGTTCCGCCTCGCGTTCGAGCGTGGCGTTGACGGCGTTGAGTGCGACGTGTACTGCACTTCGGACGGCGTGCCGGTCATAATCCACGACTCGACGACTGGGCGCACGGCGGGTTCAGGCGTCAATCTCACGGTCACGTCAAGTACGTGGGATCAGCTGAAGGATGTTCAGGTGGGCAAGTTCAGTCCGTGGATCGGCACGGAATGGGAGAGCGAGACGCTGCCGAAGTTCTCGGACTACCTTGCGCTCCTTTCAATGAACACGACCACCAAGTGCATCGTGGAGCTGAAGGGCAACGGCGCGAACAACCTCGTGGCGAAAGTCGTCGAGGCCGTGCAGGCTCAGCCGCTTGCCACGAAGGACCGCGTTGCGTTCATCGCGTTCGACGCTTCGCTCATCAGCGCCGTGCGCGCCGCGCTCCCCGACTATGACGCGCTGCTCCTTCTCAGCAACGTCTCCGATTCCAGCGCGACGCTTAACTCCAAGATCGCGGCGTGCAATGGCACCGGCGTGGACATCCACTATCAGGCCGCAGCCTGCTCCAGCGAAAGCGAAATCGCGGCGGTGAAGGCGGCGGGATACAAGTTCTGGGTGTGGACGTGTGACGACGTGAACACATCTTTCGCCCTCGCCTCGCGCGGCGTGCAGTCCGTCACCACCAACAAAGGCAAAGTGACCAAAGACGCCCTCGCCG